>NZ_JBHIOI010000014.1:1467-42251 GCF_042195415.1 Bartonella sp. CE47NXGY
TTCTGAAAATCTTAAGCTTTTCTCGTTTCAAATCTATTTAGAGTAAATCAGTCCATATCTTTGCTTGTACATTATAAACGAGGACTAAAGTATGAGTAAAAAACGATTGAAAAAGAAATAAAAAGCCTTTTATGAATCCTTTAAATGCAAGGATTATTGCGACATTAAGAGGAAAAAGTGTGTGGTGGTGTTAGCTTATAGCACTGACTTAAATTTTGATATGAATACGGTAAATATAGACAATGAAAAGCACCATATTTTTCTTAATTGATAGAGAAAAATATCTTTCCGCAAAAGGTGGTTGGGAAAAGAATCGATTAAATTGTGAAAATCCGCTTTGGTTTAAATAGACCTTTGTCGAGAGTGCCAATAGCAAGAAGTTGTTCCTTATAGAGGACACAAATTTCCTCTTCATCAAGAGGTGCTTTGTGATGATTCAAGAGGATAGAATGGCCTCTTATAATTCTCTGTGCTTGAGTTTCATTAAGGATATAGTGAGGGAGGCAATCCAATGCGGCGCTTGTGTCAATTAAGAGCCCATCGAGTGTTGAGAAGTTTTTTTCAAAAGAACGATTATTCTCATCTGTAGTGTTTTTATTTGGCGGAATGGCCGCTTTTAGTTCCTCCCATGTAATGAGATCTTCTTCATCAAAAGGTGCGACGGCAATACGTCTTAAATCAGCAATATGCCCATAGCAACCGAGATCACGTCCCATATCGCGTGCTAAAGAGCGCACATAAGTTCCTTTTCCGCAGGTTATTTCAAAGATAGAATGCTCTTTGGTAGGCATTTCTAATAACTTGAAAGTTTCTATTTCCACTTCACGGGGCGGAATGTCAACAACTTCCCCTTCACGCGCTAAATCATAGGCACGATTTCCAGCAATTTTGATTGCTGAAAATTGTGGAGGTGTTTGCAAAATAACACCTGTATATTGAGGAAGAAGAGCAAGTATTTCTTCTTGTGTTGGACGTATGAGAGAAGTTTTCGTTATTTCTCCTTCTAAATCATCTGTTGAGCGCTCTTGCCCCCAAGCAATATGAAAACGGTAAGTTTTTTTGCCTTGCATCACGTAAGGGACGGTTTTGGTTGCTTCGCCCAATGCAATGGGAAGGAGACCAGAAGCAAGAGGATCAAGTGTACCCGCATGTCCTGCCTTTTGAGCATGGAAGAGCCATTTGATTTGTGAGACAGCTTCTGTTGATTTCATTCCTTTTGGTTTATCAAATATGACCCAGCCAGAAACAGGACGCCCTTTTTTCTTGTGTTGCCGCGCCATATCTTTAATCCTCATCTGTATCACTATGGTGAAGATCGCGTGCAACCTCAGGCGAGCGAAGGAGGGCATCAATTTTTGAAAAATTATCAAAGCTATTATCAAGTCGGAAACGCAGTTCTGGCATATATTTCATTTGTCGCAACGCATGACTGATTTCTCCACGGAGAAAACGACTATGTTTATTGAGGGTATCAACAACATCGGTATGAGAAGCATTTTTAAGAGTACTGAGAGGTGATACAAAGCAAGTAGCAATTTTTAAATCTGGTGACATGCGTACTTCAGAGACAGAAATAACAATATCTTTCAAGACATCATCAAGCAAAATATCACGCTGTAATATATGCGCTATTGCATGACGTACTTGCTCTGCTACTCTAAGTTGCCGTTGTGATGGCCCTGCATTTTTCATCAAAGTTTTATCCCTGCTACAAGATCTCTTTTTTAATCATCAAGATAAGGAAAAAAGAGACATTGTTTATAAAATCCAATCACTTTAACTCTGTCGTGAAATGAGGAAAGTTATTGGATTATTTTATAATGTGCGGTTAATATGTTCGATACGGAAGGTCTCAATGATGTCTCCTGCACGCATGTCTTCATAATTTTCAAAGGCTATCCCACATTCTTGACCACTTTGCACTTCATTGACTTCATCCTTAAAGCGTTTGAGTGTTTTCAGCTTTCCTTCGTGAATAACGATATTATCGCGGATAAGGCGAACACCGGCTCCTCGTTCTATTTTACCTTCTGTAACACGACATCCTGCAACTTTTCCAATTTTTGTAATGTTAAAGACTTCTAGAATTTCAGCATTACCAAGGAAAGTTTCACGCTGTTCTGGTGAGAGTAATCCAGACATAGCAGCCTTGATATCGTCAACAAGATCATAAATGATGTTGTAATAACGAATTTCAATTCCTTGTGTTTTAGCAAAATCACGTGCCTGCTTATTGGCTCGAACATTAAAGCCAATTACAGCAGAGTTAGAAGCTTCTGCAAGAGAAATATCACTTTCGGTAATTCCTCCAGCACCAGAATGTACAATACGCGCACGAACCTCGTCATTTCCGAGTTTTTCCAATGCTGAAGCGATTGCTTCAATTGATCCTTGCACATCTCCTTTTATAATAAGAGAAAATTCCTTAACACCAGTCGTTTGCAATTTTGTCATCATCTGTTCAAGAGAACCACGCGAACCAGTTTGCCGCGCAACAGCTTTATCACGTGCTAATCGTTGCCGATATTCAGAAATTTCACGTGCTTTTGCTTCATGTGTGACAACAGCAAAACGGTCTCCGGCTTGTGGTGTTCCTTGCATGCCTAAAATTTCAATTGGTGTAGAGGGAACGGCCTCTTTGACATGGCGGCCATGGTCGTCAATCAAAGCACGTACACGACCCCATTCATTTCCAGCAACGATAATATCAGAAGGGTGTAATGTACCTTTTTGAACAAGAACTGTTGCAACAGACCCACGTCCGCGATCCAATTTGGCTTCAATGATAACGCCCTCTGCAGTTCGTTGAGGATCTGCTTTCAGATCAAGCATTTCAGCTTGAAGAAGGATAGCTTCGAGAAGTTTATCAAGATTTTGACCAGTTTTAGCAGAAACTTCAACGTCCAAAGTTTCTCCACCCATAGTTTCAACAAACACTTCATGTTGTAGAAGTTCTGTACGCACTTTTTGTGCATTCGCAGCTGGTTTATCAATTTTGTTGATAGCAACAATGATAGGTACACCAGCAGCTTTCGCATGATTGATTGATTCAATCGTTTGAGGCATAACACTATCATCAGCGGCTACAACGAGAACAGCAATATCAGTAACACGAGCTCCGCGTGCACGCATAGCGGTAAATGCAGCATGACCTGGTGTATCAATAAAGGTAATTTTTTGACCATTTTGTTCTACTTGATAGGCACCAATATGCTGCGTAATACCTCCTGCTTCGCCAGAAACAACATTTGCTTTACGAATAGCATCCAAAAGCGAAGTTTTTCCGTGGTCAACATGGCCCATAATGGTTACAACAGGGGCGCGCTGCTGCATGTTTTGAGGATTATCTGTTATATTAAAGATACCTTCTTCTACGTCAGATTCTAAAACACGTTTAACAGTATGGCCAAATTCAACAGCGATGAGTTCGGCAACATCTGCATCAATAACATCGCCAGGTTTCATCATTTGTCCTTGTTTCATCAAGAATTTAATCACATCAACAGAACGCTCAGTCATACGTTGTGCGAGCTCTTGAATAGTAATCGTTTCAGGAAGAACAACTTCGCGAGAAATTTTTTCTCTTGGTTCTTGATTTTGTGCACGCTTAAACTTTTCCTGTCTACGCCGCATTGCAGCCATTGAGCGCCCACGTGCGCTTCCTTCTTCATCCAGTGCACTATTCAGAGTTAACTTTCCGCGTCTCCGCTCATCAGCTCCTTTGACAACTTTGGGTACACGTATTTCTGATTTAGCAGGATTAGCACGTCGACTATGCCGTTCTTCCTCTTTATTGTCATCTATTTTGCGTTTTTCAACCACGGTTGTCTGTTTAGGGGCAATAGGAATATCTGTCTGTTCAATGAGAGGGGGAACAGGTGGAGTCTGTACTGGCGATATTTCTTCTTCTTGTTGGAGATGTATTTCTTTTTCTTTAATTTCTTGCTGTAAAATTTCTTCACGCTCTTTAGCGCGTCTTGCTTCTTCTTCGGCTTGTTCTCGCGTTATTTTTTCTTGGATATGTGCTTCTTCTAACGCGCGAAGTCTCGCTTCCATTTCAGTTGATGAAAGATTGCTTTTGGTCACAGATTCTTGAGGCTTTTTTCCCTCAAAACGCGGTTTAGAACGCTGGGGGGCCACATGCGGCTTTGTAATGGGCTGTAGGGTTTCAGCTTTTTCATCAGGTCGCGTAATTTTACGCCGTTTGGTTTCGACAACGACAGCCTTCGTACGGCCATGACTAAAATTTTGTTTAACCGTACTCGTTTCCAAGACAGACCTCTTGAGAGTTAGTGTCTTCTTGACGGTTGTTTTGTCGTTGTTATTTTCACTCATTGTACTTCCTTCACGGCTTGGGCCGTCATCTCACTAGACTTACTATGCTTGTCGTCACGATAGCTGATCAATTTACATGTTGTTTTGAGAAATCCTTCAGCAGCTTTTGTGTCCAGTAAGGCCGCGTGCATTACAGGATTAGAGCCAAAAGCCACTCGCATTTCATCACTTGTAAATAAAGATATGGTTTTTATAGTCCGATTTGTTTGTTGTTGTATTGAATGGATGGCCTGTGCAATTTTTCGTTTCCCATCTTCTGTTGTTTCTTTAGCATGAAGTACAAGAATAACTTTACCAGAGCGGATAGCAGCGTCAACCTTTGTTGCTCCCATAACAATTGCTCCCGCTTTTCGTGCCATGGAAAGGCTTGAAAGAGCGGCTTTTAGTAAAAGCGTATCAACAACATGCACAAGATTTGGTGCAACCTCAACATCTGTTTTAAAGTTTCTATGAAAAGCTTTCTGTTTGATTGCTTTCTCAATAACAGCGTGATGGGCAGAAATCCAAACGCCACGCCCTGGTAAATTCGCTTTAAGATCAGGAACAATTTGGTTGTTGGGTCCAATAACAAAACGGATCAGCGTTTGTGCTGAAGCATTTTTTCGGGTCACAATGCAAGTCCGTTCATTCATTTAAAGTGTATCCACATCCAAATCATCTATTTTTTCATTTTCTGTAGAATTTTCATCTTCTACAGGATTTTCTGTAACAAGATCAGCTTGGTCTATCCAGCCTGCTTGTACACGTGCGGCTAAAACCATAGCTTCTGCATCTGCGCGTGTAATGTCAAAAGGGGTTAAAATACCAGAAAAATTCTGTGTTTGACCTTCTTTGCGTTCTCTCCAACCAGCTAAATCATCAACGGCATAGCCAGCAAAGTCTTCTATTGTTTTTACACCATCCTCACCTACAGCAACCAACATAGCACTTGTCATTCCAGGAAGTGTTCGCAATTCGTCAGAAACTCCGAGCTTTTTGCGTTTTTCATCAAGTTCTTTTTCTTGATGATCAAGATATTCGCGGGCACGACTTTGGATTTCAGCGGCGGTATCATGGTCAAAACCATCAATAGAAGCGATTTCTTCAAGATCAATATAGGCGATTTCTTCAATAGAAGAAAAACCCTCTGATGCCATAACCTGTCCGATCATTTCGTCAACCTCTAAGGCTTCCATAAACAATTTACTCCGTTCAGTAAATTCTTTTTGACGATTTTCAGATTCTTCCTTTTCCGTTAAAATATCAATGTTCCATCCTGTTAGTTGCGAAGCCAAGCGAACATTTTGCCCACGTCGTCCAATAGCAAGGCTAAGTTGATCATCTGGCACAATAACTTCAATCCGTTCAGCATCTTCATCAAGGATGATTTTAGAAACTTCAGCAGGTTGCAGTGCATTAACGACAAATGTTGCCGCATCAGGCGACCAAGGAATAATATCAATTTTTTCGCCTTGTAATTCAGCAACAACAGCTTGTACACGACTTCCTCGCATTCCAACGCATGCTCCAACAGGATCAATGGAACCATCACGTGAAACAACGGCGATTTTAGCCCGTGAACCTGGATCACGAGCAACAGATTTGATTTCTATAATACCATCATAAATTTCTGGTACTTCCATAGTGAAAAGTTTTACCATAAATTGGGGATGTGTGCGTGAAAGGAAAATTTGCGGACCACGCGTTTCACGGTGTACATCATTGACAAAAGCACGAATGCGATCTCCATAGCGGAATGATTCACGAGGAATTAATTCATCACGGCGAACAATAGCTTCACCGCGCCCTAGATCAACGATGACGTTACCATATTCCACACGCTTAACTGTACCAGAAATAATTTCACCAACTTTATTTTTGAATTCTTCATATTGCTGATCGCGCTCTGCATCGCGTACTTTTTGTACAATAACCTGTTTAGCAGATTGTGCTGCGATACGTCCAAAATCCATAGGAGGTAAAAGATCAGCAAAAAAATCACCAATTTTTGCTTCTGCTTGACGTTTGAGAGCATCAGACAAAGTAATTTCCGTTGTATAGTCTTCAACGACATCAACGATTTTAAGCAGGCGCTGTAATTTAATTTCACCTGTTTTAGAATTGATTTCAGCACGAATATTGGTTTCTTGACCATAACGAGAACGTGCTGCTTTTTGAATAGCATCAGCCATCGCAGAAATGACAATTTCACGGTCGATTGACTTTTCACGTGCAACAGCATCTGCAATTTGCAGAATCTCAAGCCTGTTAGCGCTTGTAGCCATCAATTTTCTCCTTCTTTGTGCCACACGATGGGTATTTCCCAGTGATATTATTTTTTGAAATTGAGCGTCTGTATAGAGTCGTTAGCGTTCTCTTCGGCAATGAATTGTTGACTTAAATCTTTATTTTGTTTCAATGCATCGCGAATAAGCTCATCGGTAAGCACTAAATGCGCATTTATGATATCACAAAAGGAAATAGGGGTATACATGGCTTCTCCATAAGCAGCTTTATCAGTGTTTAAAATAAATCCATCTTGCGTGATATTTGTAAGTGTCCCACGAAATTTTCGGCGCCCATCAATTGTTATTTTGGTTTCAATTTTTGCAAGATGCCCTTGCCAATGAAAAAAATCAGATTTTCTTACCAATGGACGATCAATTCCAGGTGATGAGATTTCTAAATGATATTTGCGTTCAATAACATTTTGTACATCAAGGAGGGGAGAAACAGTTCGACTAACAGTTTCACAATCTTCTATGGTCATAGAACCATCGGCACGTTCAACCATAATTTGAAGTGTTAAACCATTTTGACCAAGAAATTTTACACGAACCAAACGAAAACCTAAAGGTTTAAGTAGTGGTATGACAAGAGCAGCAACCTGTGCTTCGATACCATCTTCTTCAAACAGGCGCGGTTCGTCAAGATTGCTTATTTTTTCAGCTTCGTTCATACATTTTATCCAAGTTGGTTTCATCAGTTTTATGATATTAAAAAAGAGCGGGTCCAACGGCCCACTCTTCATCATAAGACCAAGAATTTAACTATTGATACTCTTAAATTCAAAATTTTTCAAGTTGTTTATGAGAAAAGCGCTTGATCATTTATTTCTTGATAAAGGTAAGATAGGCAGGCGTTCGTCCTTCGCGTAAAGCTTTTGCTTCATAGCGGGTTCCACTCCATAGTGGATAAGGGAGTTTCCAGTCTTGAGGGCTTTCTGCTTTCCATTCAAAGTGATCATGTTGTGCACAATGGTACAAAGTCCAGTTTACATAACTGTCTATATCGCTAGCAAAGCGAAAAAATTTTCCTATTTTAAGAACACGAGCAAAACGGTTAAGATTTTTTATATTGATGAAGCGTCGTTTCCAGTGTTTCTTTTTCGGCCAAGGATCAGGATAGAAGAGGTCTATTCCATCAAGCGAGTTATCAGGGAGCCAATCAAGAAGGCGTGTAGCATCATCATTATAGAGGCGAAGACGATTTTGATGGTTTTGATGCTGTTCAAGAGACGATAATATTTTTGCCATGCCATTGATAAAGGGCTCGACGCCGATAAAACCGGTTTTTGGAAAATATGCCATTTCATGAAGTAAATGTTCACCTCCACCAAAACCGATTTCAAGTCGAATTTCTCTTACTTTGCTTGAAAATAAGGATGTAAGGTTTAAGGGAGGAGGGACATTTAAATCAATATTCAAACTGGGGAGAAGCATTTGTATACGTGTAAGCTGACTGTCTCGAAGTTGTTTTCCTTGTCGGCGTCCAAAAAATGCTTCACTCTTACGTATATTATGTTTAATCATGGGATTTGGATCATTGTTTGAAGCGTTTTCACGAGATCAGTTTTTTCCCATGAAAACGAACCATCGTGTTTTGGTTTACGACCAAAGTGACCATAGGCAGCTGTTTTCGCATAAATAGGTTTATTGAGGTCAAGATGTTTTCGAATGCCGGTAGGTGAAAGGTCCATTATTTTGCGGATGGCTTCTTCAATAACCTTTTCATCGACTTTTCCTGTTCCATGAAGATTAAGATAAATAGATAAAGGTTGTGCAATACCAATTGCATAGGAGAGTTGAATGGTGCATCTCTCTGCTAAATGAGCAGCAACAATATTCTTAGCCAGATAGCGTGCCGCATAGGCAGCAGAACGATCAACTTTTGTTGTATCTTTTCCTGAAAAAGCACCGCCTCCATGGGGTGCTGCACCTCCGTAAGTATCCACAATAATTTTGCGTCCCGTTAATCCGGCATCGCTTTGAGGGCCTCCAATGACAAATTTTCCTGTTGGGTTAATATACCAACTACATTGAGCTGCAATGGGAATGTCATGTAAAGCTTGGCGAATGTAAGGTTCAACCACTGTACGTACTTTATTGGAATCCCAGCTTTCATCAAGGTGCTGCGTTGAAAGAACAATGGATGTGACCTCTATCGGTTTTCCATTTTTATAACGTATGGTTATTTGGCTTTTAGCATCTGGTCCTAATTTTCCAGTTTCTCCCTCTCCTTTATGACGAGCTGCGGCAAGAAGTTTGAGAATTTTATGCGCATAATAAATTGGCGCAGGCATGAGATCAGGTGTTTCACGGCAAGCATATCCAAACATGATACCTTGATCACCCGCTCCTTCTTCACCATGCCGATCCGTAGCATTATCAACCCCTCTTGCTATATCAGCTGATTGTGGGCGCAAAAGAACATCAATTTTAACAGTTTTCCAATGGAAGCCTGCTTGTTCATAGCCAATGGTACGAATAGCACGGCGCGCTGCTGTACGAAAACGTGTAGGATTAATGAGTGGAAAGCTAGTTTCATCATAGATGAATTCTTTATTTTTATCTTTTTTTAATAGCGTATCGGGAACACGTACTTCACCAGCGATAACAACACGGTTGACACTGACGAGAGTTTCACAGGCAACGCGTACTAACCATGGATCAGTACCAGTCTTTTCAGCTTCTTTATAGATCATATCAACGATTTCATCGGAAATACGATCACAAATTTTATCAGGATGTCCTTCCGATACCGATTCGCTCGTAAAAAGATAATCTTGATGCGGCATAGGAACTCCTTCAAAAAAGAAAACCAACGATTTAATCAATTGCTTACTAAAGTCGTCACCATTTGCTAATTCTACAGCAAATAGTCAATGCAAATGTATATGAATAAAAGAGAAAAAATATAATTTTAATTTATAACTTATTTGTCAAATCTTCCTCAGAAAGTGCTTTTGCCAAGTCAATAATTTTTCGACGCACTTTAGCATCAGATATATTTGTAAAAGCGCGCATGAGCTGAATCCCTTCGCTGCTAGAACAAAAGTCTATAAAATTGTGTTCACTTTCAGCAAAACCCTCTACTTGTTGGGAGGTAATACCTTTATCAAAAAAGTAAGAAACAGGAACATCCATAATTTCCGCTATCGCTTGAAGACGGCTGGCACCAATACGGTTTGTTCCTTTTTCATATTTTTGGATTTGCTGAAAAGTAATTCCTAATTTTTCACCTAGTTTCTCTTGAGTGAGTCCTAAAATATTACGACGTAAACGGATACGAGTTCCAACATAGATATCTATAGGGTCAGGTTTTTTTCTAGTTTCGGTCATAATGCAACTCTTTATTTCCAGCATTTTTCTTCTAAACCAACATCATATTTATGCGCAGTTGATTTATCATATAATTAAAACAATATGTAATATTTTTTCCCAATATCACTGGTACACACAACACAATACCGTACAAAGGGCACTTGAATCATTTAAGCTGTTTTGTAAAACCAAAACCAATACGACACAATAGCATAAGGATGAATAAGATAAAAGTAGAGAAAGTTCTGTATTCATTGCTTCCTATAGGGGTAATGGATGATGGAACTTGTGAATCAATAATGCCCACAGCATTTTGTCGAAGAGCTACAACGATTCGTCCATAAGAATCAATAACAGCTGATATGCCATTATTGGCGGCCCGTATGAGGGGGATTCCCAGTTCAACGGCACGAAGCTGTGCTTGTTGAAGATGTTGATAGGGTCCAGGTGTTACACCAAACCATGCATCATTTGTAATATTAATAATTGCTTGAGGTGGGGAGCCTTTAAAAGTCATTTCATGGGGAAATATTGCTTCATAACAAATTAAGGGTAGATAAGAAAATCCGTTTGGCATTGTAACAATTTTGCGCACACTTGCAGCACTATATCCACCAATATTATCAGCAAGGGTACGCAATCCAATTTTTTTCAATAAATTCTGATAAGGAAGATACTCACCAAAAGGAACCAAATGAAGTTTATCGGAAGTATTTAAAATATTACCTTGAGCATTAATGACTGCAATTGTATTAAAATATTGTGTTTGGGAATGAGGTAGATCATTGCTGGCGCGTATTGCTCCAACAATAGCCCATTGTTTAGGTTTTAAAAGAGAGGCAATGCGCATTGTGATAGATGAATTATCATAGAGAAGGTAAGGAACGGAAGCTTCAGGCCATACGATAAAATCGGGTTCTGAATTTTGATCGGTTGTTGGCGTTGCACTTAGCTTCATATGTGCTTCCAACATAGATTCTCGTGTATTATCACGCAATTTTATATTTTGTTGGATGGACGGTTGAACAATGCGCACCCAATAAGCACTTTTTTGATCTTCAGTTGTGTTTTCTATAGTATGAAGACGATAAAACCCAAAACCACAGTGAATGAATATAAGTGATAAGCAAAGAGAAAGTGCCACTTTCTTTTTTTCATCCGTTAATAAAACAGTTGGCAAACTGTAGGCTAAGACAGCAAGAATATTCATTCCGTAAAGTCCTACGATTGCATCAGATTGCATGAACATTGGGGTTGGCATGGCTGTATAGCCAAGAGAATTCCATGGAAATCCTGTGAATAAAAACGCACGCAACCACTCGGATAATCCTAATGCAAAGGCTAAAACAAAAAAGCGTGCTATTCCTTTTGTCCATAATAAACCGACAATAAAACCAGAAAAAAACCAATAAAGAGAAAGGTAGAGTGGAGGGAATAAAATGGCTAATGGGACTGCCCAACCAAAAGAATCTGGATCTGTTAACAAAGCATTGCATAGCCACCAAAGGCCGCAAATAAAATAACTAAAACCAAAGGTTCCACAGCTTAAAGCGTAAGTAAAAAAATGTTTTTTATTGTTTTTGGTGGCCCGTATTGAGTCAAGTAAAACAATAAAGAGAGGGAAAGTTAAAAAGCAAAGAGGCGTTAAATAAAAGGGTGGAAGTGCAAAAGAAGTAAGAGCACCACACAGAAATATCCATGCTTGGCGCTTCCAGCCTGTAACAGAGAACAAAAAAACGATGAAATTGTTTAAAAATACTGGACTATTCTTTAGGGATGGCATTGTTCTCAAGATTCTCATTTTTGGGAATGCGAAAAATGCGCAATCGTTTAATCCGGCGTTTATCAGCTTCTAAAATACGAAATCTATAGCCAGGTACAGCTTCGACAATTTCACCTTTAGCAGGAATGCGATCAAGAATTGAGACGATCAAACCACCAATAGTATCAACTTCATCACCATATTCCCCTACGATAAAATCAGGACCAAGAGCTTTCTCCACATCTTCTAGTTCAGTTCTTGCATCAACGAGCCATTTATTATTTGGTTCACGTACGATAGCATTGTCGACATTATCATGTTCATCTTCGATATCCCCAACGACTAACTCAACAATATCTTCCATTGAAACGAGACCATCTGTTCCTCCATGTTCATCAATAACTAAAGCCATTTGAGTTCGTGTAGTTTGCATCCGTGTTAATAATTTGCTTGCAAGCATAGAACTGGGAACAAAGAGAACTGTTCGGATCAAATCCAATTCACCGATTGGAGTATGCAAGTCTGTATGGTTTAATTGAAGCAAATCGGATTTTTGTTCGGTTTTTGTTGGGTTGATAATAAAGCGAGTGATGTAGTTAAGAATATCGCGGATATGGATCATGCCGCGCGGATCATCTAAAGTTTCAGCATAAACGGGGATACGAGAATGACCAATTTTTGCAAAACATTTAAGGGTTTCTCCAAGAGAGGTGTTTATTTCTAATGCTTCGATTTCAGAACGAGGTATCATAACATCATCCACGCGTGCTTCACGTAAGCGTAAAATGTTATGCAGCATAGTACGTTCTTCAGGTGAGAAGAGGGCGGCATCTTTTTCATTGTTAGTCGTGAGTGCAACGGTAAGATCATCGCGCAGTGACGTAGATGCACAATTTCGACCCCGTAAGAATGAAAACAAATGATTCATCAGGGAATATTTTTCTGTATGATTCGTCTGCTGAGAGGGGTCTTTTTCATTATTAGAAGATGCTTGATTATTATTTTGTGCATTTATTTTGTTTGCCATGGTTTTGAAATCTTCTAGACTTTCTTTTTTATAATAGATAAATAAGAGGCTTTAAATGGTATGCTGGTAATATTGATTTTAAAAGTTAAATTTTATCATTGATAGACAATTATGCGTAAGGATCTTTTATGGAAAGCTTTTGAAGAATTTCTCTTTCGAGCTTTTCCATTTTATATGCTTCATCATCAGTTTCATGGTCATAACCAAGCAGATGCAAGATACCATGAACAATCATATGTATTAAATGGTCTTGAAATGTTTTTCCTTCTTTCTCTGCTTCGAAAACAACAGTTTCTCGGGCAATAATAATATCACCGAGTATGGGACCAGGTCGATTTCCAGCTTTAAGTGGAAAAGCAGGAAAGGATAATACATTAGTAGATTTGTTTTTGTTGCGCCATTGTGCATTGATTTGTGCCATATGTTCATCATCCGTAAAAAGCAGGCTAATCTCGCTTACAACATTTTCCAATGAAACATGATGCATAGTTGCCATTAATGCTTTTTCAGTGATATTATAAAGCATTTTCTCATCATTCCACCCTGCGCTTTTAATCATTATATCAATAATAATCATGATGAATCAAATTCATTTTTTAATGCATCGCATGCGAATGATTTTTTTTTATTTTGTATTTCGGAATCACGATCATAAGCACGAACGATAGCAGCAACAAGTGGGTGGCGTACAACATCTTTTTCATCAAAATGCACAATTGCAATATTTTCTACATTTGAAAGAATGCGAATTGCTTCAATGAGACCTGATTTTTGCCCTGTAGGCAAATCAATTTGGCTTACGTCACCGGTAACAATCATACGCGTTCCTTCTCCAAGACGTGTGAGGAACATCTTCATTTGCATGGGGGTAGTATTTTGTGCCTCATCAAGAATAACAGCAGCATGGGCAAGTGTTCGTCCGCGCATAAAGGCGAGAGGAGCAATTTCTATGACACCAGAGGCTAAAATGCGTTCTATTTTTTCAGCGGGCATCATATCATAAAGAGCATCATAAAGTGGTCGTAAATATGGGTCGACTTTTTCTTTGAGATCACCGGGAAGAAAACCAAGATGTTCTCCAGCTTCAACAGCCGGACGTGAGAGAATAATTCGCTCAATGATACCACGTTCTAGAAGCATTGCAGCATGAGCAACAGCAAGATACGTTTTTCCTGTTCCTGCTGGTCCTACACCAAACACAAGTTCAGTATGCTCCATAGCACTTATGTAAGCGTCTTGTGTTGGAGTTCTTGCATGAATTATTTTTTTATGGGTACTCAACCGAGCTGCTATACGTTTCGTTGCAGATTTGTGTGTTATTGTGTCTTCTTTCTGCTTCTTTGGTATATTTGCCATAGCAATCGCTCCTTTTATATCTGATAAAGTGAGCTCTTGATGTGTTTTGGCACGTTCATAAAGCTGCTGCAATGCATATTGCGCACGTTTTATAACAGAAATATTTCCACGGATTAAGACTTCATTACCACGCGGATGAATACTAAGTTCGAGTTTTTTTTCGATATAAGCGAGATTTTCGTCAAATTTACCAAAAACTGCTTTTGCATATTTATTATTTTCGAAAATCAAAACAACTTGGCTCACATCTGAAGCGCTTGTTTGTTTCAAGGTATCAGCCTTTTCAAGGGACATATTTACTTTTTCTTTAATACGCTTTATTTTTTCGGTTGAAGCTTTCAGCCTATTCTCCATATCTACATAAACATTGCACATTTTGTTAAGTAAACTTTATAAAAGACAATTTTTACAAAAAGTGCACGCTTTAGATGTAATCATTTGCTTTTAAAATAAAAGAGTTTTCCAAAATATTTATTTTTGAACGAGGTATTAGAGGCATGTTTATCTATTTGTCACTTCACCAACAAAACTGTTTGAGCTTGCATTTTTAATATGAATTTCTATCACGCTACCTGTAGAGGCTTCTGTATTGACAACAACAGGTAAAAGCCAAGGGGAACGCCCTACCATTTGCCCTGAGTGACGTCCAGGTTTTTCGATGAGAACGTTCGTTTTTTGATCAATTTTAGAACGCAAAAACGCATTTTGTTGCTCAAGGAGAAGGGCTTGTAAATGTTGAAGTCGGGCATCTTTTACAGATTCATCAACATGATTTTTCATTGTGGCTCCCACTGTTCCAGGACGGGGGGAATATTTAAAAGAATAAGCTGAACTGTACTGTACTTGTTGAATAAGTTTAATGGTTTCTTCAAAGTCTTCATCTGTTTCTCCTGGAAACCCTACAATAAAATCGCCTGAAAAGGCGATATCTGGCCGTGCGGTTCGAATTTTTTCGATAAGATGAAGATAATGAGAGCTTTTGTGTTGTCGGTTCATGGCTTTTAAGATGCGATCTGAACCTGATTGAACAGGAAGATGGAGGTAAGGCATTAACATATCAAGATCTCGATGCGCGGCAATAAGGCTATCATCCATATCACGTGGGTGGCTGGTTGTGTAACGCAAACGCTTTAAACCATTGAGTTTTGCGAGATGATAAAGAAGATCGCCAAGACGCCAAGTTTTGCCATCAGCACTTTGTCCATGCCAACCATTGACATTTTGTCCAAGCAGCGTAATTTCTTTGACACCCGCTTCGATGAGTTGAAGGGCTTCCTCGGTAATTTGCTCGACAGACCGTGATATTTCAGCACCGCGTGTGTAAGGAACAACACAAAAAGTGCAAAATTTATCGCAACCTTCCTGTACTGTTAAAAATGCGCTAACACCTCGTTTTCTTACTGCATGTTTATTATGGGGCGGCAAATGAGCAAATTTATCTTCAACAGCATAGTCTGTTTCGATAATTTTTTTCCCTTGTTTGGCTTTTTCTAACAATTCTGGCAAGCGATGATACATTTGCGGACCAATAACAAGATCCACTGTTGGAGCACGGCGCAAGATTTCACTTCCCTCAGCTTGTGCAACACAACCTGTTACACCAACCATCAGGGGTTTATCAGGTGTGCGCTCTTGACGCATAACGCGCAAACGACCAAGATCAGAATAAAGTTTTTCTGCTGCTTTTTCACGAATATGACAGGTATTAACAAGAATAAGATCGGCATCATTGGGAATTTGTGTTGTCACATAGCCTTGCGAACTGAGGCTATCAGTCATCCGTTGGCTATCATAAACGTTCATTTGACATCCATAGGTTTTGATAAAAACCTTTTTAGGAGCAACAGGAGGCGTATTTTTAGGATTTACTTTATTCATAGCGCATGTGTAAATGTTTTTTACACAAATCTCAATCTATTTGCTTAAAAGTTTTTTGCATGATAATTGCATCACCACGACCATTTTTTGACGCGTAGTAGGCAAGACGTTCAGAAATTTTTTGAAATTCAAAGCGTTGATAAAGGTTCAAAGCAGAAAGATTTGTGGCTTCTACTTCCAAGAATAATTTTGTAGCGCCCTTGTCGTGAAGATGGTGAACTGTACGATCGATAAGAAAGGTACCAATTCCTTTTTGACGATAATGAGGATGAACAGCAATTGTGATGATTTCTGCTTCATCAAGGATGAGACGGCATAGGCAAAAGCCTAAAATTTGATCAGAGTGATCAATGAGAAAAGCTTTGTATCCAAAGATAGAGTGATCTGTTAAGAAATTATCAAAAGCTTGTTTTTCCCAAGAAGGGGTAAAACAATGCTGATGAATTTGATGAAGAGAAGCACTATCATTAACTTGTAGCGGAGCAATTCCAAAATTCTTTTTTGTCAATGAAAATTTGGGCATTATTTTTTTTGTGGTAAAGCAAAATTGGTTTGTTGTTTTGCATCAGCGCTGCGTAGATAGAGTGGGCGAGGTGAATTTTTTGATTGTTTGTTTGCAGCAAGATAAGCATAGTTTACAATATCGGCCGCTTCGCAGGGGATTTTTTCTAGGACAATTTTTTCGTATATTTTATGGTTTTTAATATGCTCCACAACGATATCAGCAGCTGGGCCAGTCAGTCGGGTTTTTTTGGGCAAATCTTCGAGGATATTTTCAATTGTTTTTAATCCCGGCGCTCCCAAAGGTGTGAGATCATTATGAAAATTTTGATGGTAGAACATCCCTCTCCCTGCTTCAATGACAACAGTAATTGCCGATGCTGTACTTTTATTGTTTATGACTTGTGCTGCTAACGCTTCAAGAGCACTCACTCCAACAGCAGGTATTTCAAGTGCTAATGCCAAAGCGCGCGCTGTTGCAACACCGACACGTACACCAGTAAATGATCCAGGTCCAATATTGACAGCAATATGCTCAACTTGATCAAGCGTCATATTGGCTTGTTTCATTATTTGTGTAATCTGCCCAATAAGTTTTTCAGCATGTCCTTTGTTCATGCGCTCATTGATACGCGCAATAACAGATTTATGACGAATAAGCGCAACAGCACAATAAATTGAAGCAGTATCTATAGCAAGGATAAGCATAAAAATATTTTAGTTGAATAAAATGATAAATAAAAGTCCTGCTGTATTTTTAATCTTTTCATTATCGTATATTTCATTTGTAAGAAAGTTACTAGTGCCAATAAGCAACAATATCTTTTTATGGGATAGAACGAGATGTTGATTTAATCCTTATTTTTATCACTTTTTGAATGAGTATCTTGAGTATTGTAAGATTCTCTTATTTTAAATCTACTTATGGTGAAACAATTAAAGTTATTAGCTTGTATATTACAAGCGGAGTTAGCGTATGAATCAAAACTGTTGAAGAAAAGAATAAAAACTCCTTTCACGAATCGTTTAAATGTAAGGATTGTCACAACTTTTAAGCTATCAAATAGTACGATGATGCCACTTGTATTACATAGTAAGTAAAAGTAATTTAAAAGAGTAAAAGTTATGACCCCACATTTTTTCCAAATAAGAATATATTTTATCCGTCTTTATATAAAAAACTCAGTGTAATGAGAGCAGATGAAAGAAATGGCATTGTTTTGCATGAGTTATGTATTTCGATACTACCCCGTTGTAAATCATTATGGACTGAAAAGCAAATTTGACAGTTTTCACTTAAATATCAGCTCTTTCAATTTTTTGTATAGAATAATGAGCAGTATTTTAGAACTTTTTCTGGTTTATGAAAGAACTGATTTTAATAATAAGGAGGACTTTGGGTTGATTGCATACTACGTTGAAAAAATAATAATCAATGCACATTTAAAATGTTATATGATTTAAATCATTCAATTGTATCATGATCAGGCTACAAATACCGAGAATAATTATGGAGCAGGTTGACGCCAAAATGACGCGCCATCCTGCTTTTTTTAGTGATCGGATATCAACACCTAATCCTAGTGCAGCCATTGAGATAACAGTAAACAACTGGGCAATAAATTTGATGGGATTGATAGCCTTTTCAGGGATAAGACCACTTGAGCGAACAAGCATCATGATAATAAAGCCAATGATAAACCATGGGACGAGGGTATGTAAACGCAAGCGTGTTTGTGCTGATTGGCGATAAATGATTGATAGAGTAAAAATAACAGGGCCTAACATGAGAACCCGTACTAATTTGACAATTGTTGCAATTTGAACACTTAGAAAAGAGATAGGTGCTGTTGCTGCTAAAACCTGTGGTACAGCATATACAACCATGCCAGCAAGCACACCATATTGGCTAAATGACAAATTCAGAGATGGATGTAAAAAGGGTAGAAATAAAATAATAAGAATTCCTAAAAGAGCAGTGAAGGCAATTGACGCGGCTACATCGTCATGTTTTGCTTTTATGACAGGTGCAACGGCGACAATAGCTGAATTGCCACAAATAGCATTCCCACAAGCGACCAGCATTGCTAAATGTGTAGAAAGCCCGAAAAGTCGGCCGATGGCAAAGCTCAGGATAATCGTTACGAATATCACGAAAATGATACTAGCAAGCAAATTCCAACCAGCTGAAAGGACTGCGTTAATGCTAATGCTTGCTCCTAGAAGAACGATAGCAATTTCGAGAAGTGTTTTTGCACAAAAGGTGATACCTTTTTGAAAATATGTTGGCAAAGAAAAACAACTACGGATAATTGATCCTAGAAGAATTGCCAAAACAAGGCTTTCAAGCCACGCTTCCGTGAAAAGCTGTTTTTCTACAACTTCTAAGCCATAAGCTAAGGCTGATATGAGTAAACATACTAAAACACCAGGACCAAAGTCGTTTAAAAGTGAGAGATTTTTCTTTATCATTTTAATATTCCCCCGTCATTAAAGAGCTAAAGGTTAAGAAGAAAAAGCTTTAAAGATTTGTTCTTGCTTGTACAGCTGCTGCTAAAGTTCCATCATCAAGATAATCAAGCTCACCTCCTACAGGAACACCATGAGCAAGTCGCGTAATTTTAACTGGAAAATTAGAAAGCTGATCAGTGATATAGTGAGCAGTTGTTTGACCTTCGACAGTCGCATTGACAGCAAGAATAATCTCCGTAATAGGGTTTTGTACAACACGCTGTATTAAGGTGGCAATGTTGAGTTCGTCAGGACCTATTCCATCTAAGGGGGAGAGTCGTCCACCCAACACATGATAACGTGCGGCTAAAGTTTTTGCGCGTTCAAGAGCCCACAGATCAGCAATATCCTCAACAACGATGATTGTTGTATCATCGCGGCGCAAATCTGTACAAATTGAACAAGGATCAATGGTATCGACATTTCCACAAACAGAACAAATGCCAACTTTTTCTATAGCTGCTTGTATAGCCGCTCCCAAAGGCTCCAGCAATGTCTCTTTTTTTTTGATAAGATGAAGCGCAGCACGACGTGCTGAACGTGGACCAAGACCTGGTAACCGTGATAAAATCTGAATGAGACGTTCAATCTCAGGTCCTGCAATGTATTTAGGCATATTTTTGTCCCACGGAAAAAATCCGTTTCATTAAAATGGAAGCTTGAAACCTGATGGGAGTGGTAGCCCTGCCGTCATACTTTTGGTTTTTTCTTCTATTGCGACTTCGATTTTTGTTCTTGCTTCATTATAAGCTGCCATAATGAGATCTTCAAGAATTTCAGCTTCCTCAGGTTTGAGTAATGAAGGATCAATTTGAATTGCTGTTATAATATTTTTGCCATTTAAAGTGATATTGACGAGACCACCCCCTGCGGTGCCCACAGCTTGCAGATTAGCTATTTCCTCCTGAATCTTCTGCATTTTTTCTTGCATTTCTTTGGCTTTTTTCATCATGCTCATCATTTCACGCATAGGAATAGGTATCCTTATTCATCATTGATATCATTTTTATTTTTAAAAATATCAGCATTTTTAAAGGTATTGGAGAGTAAATCAAGATCATTTTCTTCTTTATTGAGTCGAATATCGACAATTTTTGCTTCTGGGAAATGATTGAGGATTTTCGCAATATCAGGATCTGTTTCTGCATTGGAAAAAAGAGTCTTTTGAATCGCTATACTTTCCTCCTGTAAGGTTGGGCCACCTCCTTCATTAACAAAAGTTATTGTCCAGCGTTTTTCAGTCCATTGAGATATCTTTTTTTCTATATCATGAGCAAGAAATTGTGGGGTATTTTCAGAAAGTCTCAAGGTAATATGCCCAGCTTCAAAAGAAACAGGATGAACAAATTCTTTAACAAGGAGTTTGAAAGGAACGTCATTATGCTGTTCGGCTAATTGAACAATATCGTGCAAAGAATTAATCACGAGAGTTTTAGGTTCAGTAATCTTTTCTGTTGTTTGCGTGACAGAATGCGATAAATTTGCAATCTTTTCAGAAAGATCAGTAGATTGAGAAGTTTCTGGAATTTCTGTTACTTCTTGGGCGTTGATTTTGTCATGGTTTTGATTTTCAACTAAATTTTCTGGTTGTAAGGAATGATCTAATTGGTTTTTCAAAGATGTTTTTAAATCTGATTGATCGGCTAATGTATTTGAAACGCTCGAGGAAGCATGGGCTCCGACCATTGTTTCTTTTGCTATATTATTTGCATTCGTAGATTCTTGATGAGAAGAATTTGTAACGAGTGTGAGAGGCGTTTTTTCTTGCGTAAGCTTTTTTAAAGCTTCATCAAGAGTTGGTAGGTCAGCTGTGTGAGCAAGACGAATTAAAAGCATTTCAGCGGCTTGAAGTGGACGTGCAGTTTGATTAACTTCCTGTAAACCTTTGAGTAACATTTGCCAGTTTCGGGATAAAACAGGAACGGAAAGTTTTTTTGAAAAGTCTAAACTTTTTAAACGTTGTTCTTCAGTTAGTGAGAAATCTTCCACTATTTCTGGTGTAAAACGTAAACGTGTGACCAGATGATTAAAATCGGCTAGTTCTGTCAATATAGTAAGAGGATCAGCACCTGCTTCATATTGACTGCGTAATTCATGTAACGCATTGACAACATCGCCCTTCATGATAAATTCAAAAAGATCAATAATACGTGCTTGATCCGCTAATCCTAACATTGTACGCACCGCAATAGCATTAACATTGCCATTGCTATGGGCGATTGCTTGATCAAAAATGGATAATGCATCACGTGCAGATCCTTCTGCAGCACGGGCAATCATAGAGAGTGCTTGATCTTCTACTTCTACCTTTTCAGATTTCGCAATTTGACGCAAATGTGCACTCAAAGCTTTTGATTCAATACGTCGCAAATCAAAACGTTGGCAACGCGAAAGAATTGTAATAGGAACTTTGCGAATTTCTGTTGTGGCAAAAATAAATTTTACATGCGACGGTGGTTCTTCAAGAGTTTTCAATAAACCATTAAAGGCTTGTGTTGAGAGCATATGGACTTCATCTATAATATAAACCTTATAGCGTGCAGAAACAGGACGATAGCGTATTTGTTCAATAATTTCACGAATATCATCAATGCCCGTATGAGAAGCGGCATCCATTTCTATAACATCAATATGGCGTCCTTCGATAATTTGTGTGCAATGTTCACCAAGAGAGTCCAATACAGTTGTTGGTTGGTCAATATCTTTTGTTTTATAATTAAGCGCACGTGCCAAAATACGTGCTGTTGTGGTTTTACCTACGCCACGAATCCCTGTTAACATCCACGCTTGTGCAATACGACCTTTTTCAAAGGCGTTGGTAAGAGTACGCACCATAGCTTCCTGACCAATGAGGTCAGAGAAGTTTTGGGGTCGATATTTACGAGCAAGAACACGATAGGCTGTTTCTACCGGTAAATTTTCCATGAGTATTTCCAACTTCGAAGTTCTTTATGCGTACATTTTGATAATACAAAAGCATAGATCAATACTGTAGTCTCATATAAAAGGATTTTTTCTTAATCAAATTATTTATGGGACAATTTGTTTAAAAATAACAAAACCCCTTTATTTACTGCATACAAATGCTGCTCTGAAGATTAAAAATACCTCGCTAAAAGACAGCATAAAAAATAATTTTTTCAGCAAAATAGGAGGTTGGAACGATGACCCGTACCAGAACTCGTTGGGGCTGCTTCTTTCCAGACCTGACCCAGTTGGCGAGTAGTTCGTCCACCACCAACCTCCCAAGCTCATATTGTCGATTTGGAATGAAAAATCAAGATCAGAAACGAAAAATATCCTAAGAACGACGAAGAATTTTCCTTTGCATTTAATTTATTGATATATAAACAACAAAGAGATTGTGGATTTATTAGTTTTTATAGCAGTAGCTCTGCATATTTATTTGGTATGAAAATATCTTTTCGCTTAAGATAGTCTGAATATATAATTATTCTCATTTGCTGAAACATGTAAGAGTTTTAGGATAGCTCCGTCTGTTCTAAAACTACGAAATTGGATCATTAAAAATTTACAACAGTTAAAGAAGCAAATAAAGTATATAGATCATGTAATTGGCTAACATGCGAAAGTTAGGGGGAAGAGTGCTATTTAAATAATTATAAAATATTGCTTTAAGGATGTTGCTCCTCTATACAAAACAGAACATCCCAAACAGAATACATTTAATGTTGTACATTCACAGGTTTTTTAAAGAGTGATTGCTCAATACTCTTAACTATATTTCAAACTCTACTCGTAAATAGTATACATACTCTCCTTGAGATATAAGTCCATTGTGCACTATCCTTTTTATGCTTAATAAAAGTATAAATTTTAGCCCTCATACTATTTAACAACTCCCAATGTTGCGATCCCTTGCACTTGAGAGGCTTTATAAGAAGCATTTTTATTCCTTTTTTAATCGTTTTTACTCACACATCACTCCCATTTGTAACTTTCAAGGAAATGATTTTAATTGATTCAATATGAGATTTAAGATGGGAGGATCTTACTTTATTTGTGGTTGTAATTCAGTATAAAAAATCGAACTCTTATAATGATAAGTCAATATATTAAATATCTTATAAGAGAACCACCTCATTTCTATAGTGAATGAGCATATCAAGTACGTAATATTTTTTCTTTTAACATCTATGAATGTAAATCTTGAGTAGATGTTATCGCTCTTTTTTCTTGAGTGCTGATTTTCTTCATTAAAGACGTTGGGCTCATCACTAGATAAATCAATATATGTGTTCCCATTATTGGAGAAAAGATTTCACATATCTTTTAAGGACTGTACTCATACAAGAGACGATGCAATTTAAAAGCTATAAAATAATAATGGTGGCTGGCACAGATTTATGATTTTATAACTGTAAAAATGGTATTTTATATACACGACATTTTATAGCTTTAAATAATTAGATTTTTTAATAAGGAGGGAAAAGCGAGATAAATTTTTATAAAAAGCTGAATGAGTATGACTTAAAGTGCAGTGAGGAATGCATCTGCAGATGCAAATTTTACTTTTCTGTTTATCTAAGTGATTTGGGTACGATGTGCTTTATAGTACTTAAAATAAAGCAGTTGCGAAGATAAAAGTTATATTCTTATTAAAAAAATAGCTCTGATAGTAGAAAATACAGAACAATTTAAGTCTAGTCTTCTAGTTTTCGCAAAAGTCTTTTAATATCTAACCTTATAAGTATCTTAAGGTTTGCCATATTAGTATAAAAATAATCTTTTCAGCGATTAGTTTTAATGGCTCATTATGCCGTATTTTGAAAAAAACACCTAAAAAAAAGAATAACTCTACTCAAATTTAGATGTTATAGAAATATTGTTAATCATAACCTCCTGTGTCACAATCTGTTCCAACAACTTTTTTGTTCGTAATATTTTTAAAAATATAATGTCCTGACCAAGGAAAACTTATATGAAGAGATTTTATATTTTTTAGGGTAAAGATTTTCTTTTCTTTATCATGGGTTATTTTCTTTTCATCATCAACAAAAATTCTCAATTTGTTTAAATCAGAAGGGGCAGAGTATGATAAAGTAAAGGATACTTTCTTCGGTTTAAAGGTATTACAAGAGTATTCAACTCCTTGCTGGAATGTATAGGATGGTGTGATCACAACACTTTCATCCCGCGCAAAATTCCATTTTTTTTCACCAAAGCCAGCAAATGCAACACTAGAGTAGGCGAGAATATTTGCGGCTAATAATCCTCGCGTGAAGACTTTTTTCATTATCCTCTCCTTTTTTCTAACGTGAGGTGAATCATAAATCAGTTTTTATAAAGATACAAGTTCAAACTTAACGCTAAAATCAGGGCTAAGTTGCATTTTCTAGTTTTAAACCATGTTTAGAATGATATTAATCTAAAAGATTCGAATGCTCTATTATGTATAATAATTTGAATTGTTTTGAGAGCTAATTTAGAAGTTCGTTATCTTTATTGGAATATTGTCAGAGGAAATGACTTTTCTCAAGAGGCTCTCTTTGAATATATAAAGGGAAATAGATGGTACAAGCGTTTTTATTTTTGGTTACTGTGTTTTTTTACACTGGTTTTTATACGAGGTGAATTGCGGTTTATCATGATATAATTTGTGAGAAAATATTATGAAAATAATTTATATATTCTATTACGAGCTGTTTTTTCTTCTTCAGTGTTTATGAAGGGTGTTGAGTAGAAAAAACGGGACCTTTCAAGATGCGTTGCATTATGAAATTTTTACGATGCTTTTTGATATCAACAAAAAATGATAGCAGCTTAATTGCTTTTATATATACGATGTTCGATCGTTTTGTGCTGGATAAGTACCGATAATACGCAGTTCTGCAGAAAAGAAAGATAATTCTTCTAAGGCAAGTTTCATCATCGGGTCTTCAGGATGTCCTTCAATATCAACAAAGAATTGTGTTGCATTGAAATTTCCACCAATTTGATAGCTTTCTAATTTTGTCATATTGATACCATTCGTTGCAAATCCTCCCATAGCTTTATAGAGAGCTGCGGGGACATTGCGCACTCGAAAAAGAAGACTGGTGATGATTTTTTCGCCATTTTGAGGTTTGGGGACATGCCGTTTGGAGCGTGAAAGGATGACAAAACGGGTAATATTATGAGGGTTATCTTCAACATCTCTTTCAAGAATATCAAGTCCATAGAGTTCTGCTGCGATTAAAGGTGCTAAGGCAGCCTGTGAACGTTTAGCATTTTTTTTAATAAATTTTGCAGCTCCAGCGGTGTCAGCAGAAACAACAGGTTTCCAATCGTTGTTTCGTATGATTTTTCGGCATTGTGCAAGGGCATGCGTATGGCTGTGGACGGTTTTAATTTCGTCATGTGTAACGCCGGGCAAAACCATGAGTTGAAAATGGATAGGTAAAAAATATTCATCAATAATATAAAGAGATGACTGCGGTAAAAGATGATGAATGTCTGCAACGCGCCCTGCAAGAGTATTTTCAATAGGGATCATAGCAAGATCAGCTTTCCCGCTTTCCACTAAATTAAGAGCGTCTTCGAAAGTAGCAGAGGGAACAGCATCCATATTGGGGAACATATTGGAGCAAGCAATATGGGAATTAGCGCCGTATTCTCCTTGGAAAGAAATTTTATTGGTTTTTTTAAGTATTTTCATGCTAAAATCTCACAAACTCTATCGAGATCATGTTGTGTGTCTACACCTAAGGGAATTGTATCGACTATTTCCACATCAATACGCATATTGTTTTCTAATGCACGTAATTGTTCAAGTTTTTCACGTTTCTCAAGTGGTGAGGGTTTGAATGATACAAATTTTTCAAGTGCTTCGCGCCTATAGGCGTATATTCCAATATGGTGATAAAGAGGACCCTCTCCATAAGGTGCTTTGGCGCGCGTAAAATAAAGAGCACGAAGGCGATTTTGAGAAAGCGGTGTACCAATGATTTTGACAACATTGGGATCTCTTGTTTCATTTTCTTCAATGATTTTGGCACCCAAGGTTGCAATATCAGTAAAGCTATTTTCTAAAGGGCGTAGCGCACGAATGATTTCACGAGGCATGATTGTTGGTAAGTCACCTTGTATATTTAAAATGGCGTTGTAGCGTTGTTCAGGATCAATGCGCACTAAAGCTTCATAAATACGATCAGATCCAGACTTATGATCACCTCGTGTTATGATATATTCATGCCCATAATCTGCAACAGCTTTAGCGATATCATTATGATCTGTTGCAACGATTGTACGTCCTATTCCAGCTTTTTTGGCTTGTTCTACGACATGAACAATCATCGGTTTTCCGCCAATTTCAGCGAGAGCTTTTTGAGGAAGACGGGTTGAGCCCATACGGGCAGGAATAAGAATAATTGGTTCAAGAGCCATTGTAAGATTCCCAATGTTATCTGTGATGCATTTATGATGTTGTGTGTTATAAAGAAAAAGCTTAAACTAAAAATGGTAATAAAACCGTGAACATTTGAGTTTTTATGAATCGCTCGAGATTTATTTATTTTATTTGTGCTTGTTTATGTGTGCTGGTCGCTGTTGTGGGGATTTCCACACTCAGCAATATAATTTACGATCATCCTACATCAGTCCAATATCATCATACAGTTGCCAAGAATGATATATTTCAAGAAAAACAAAAAGCACCTGATGTTTCCCTATCACTAAATAGCCGACTTCAACAAGGCAATTTTGAAAATGGCCGTAAAATTTTTCGCCAATGTGCCATATGCCATACTTCTGGACGCAATGAAGCAGGGCGTGTTGGTCCAGTTCTCTGGGAGATTGTTGACCGCCCTTTGGCATCAGCAGCAGGTTTTGCTTATTCACGGGCATTGCGTGCGCACTCTGATCAAAAATGGGATTTTGTAACGTTAGATCGTTATCTGCGTTCTCCGCGTGAAGCTTTTCCTGGGACCATTATGTCTTTTCGTGGAATTAAAAATGACCAAGATCGTGCCGATCTTTTGCTTTATTTACGCAGTTTATCCGATCATCCTGTTCCTTTACCAATGGATAATAATAAAGCGAACGAGCCAAATTAACTTATACCATAGATGTTAATTTTAGAAAGAAGTCTGATTTTTTTGTAATTTTAGTTTCACAGTTTTATAAAAAGAGCTCTTATTGATGTTTTGTTAGGGGGGAACGCCCCTCACGCAAAACAGAACACATTTAACATTGCATATTTACTCGCTTATTTTAAAGAGAACTTTTATAAAAATGCACTCTTTACGCTGTCATCTGTGGATTGGTTTTCAAGATTTGTGTGCTTCACTTTTTCTACATATACTTGTCTGTGAAATTATTGCTGAAGGATTATCAATTTATGAGCCGCAGCTTTCTGCTTCTGAATGCAATAATTATGTAATTAAAGCTCTCCATGAGGTTTATCTCAATCCTTCTATATACAAATCCCCATGTACTTTTACATCAATTCCCATGTATTTTTCTTATGAACTGAGACAATTGATTGTTCTTATACGTGCAATAATCCTAAGCTGCATTTTATGATGCTTGATGAATAGACGTTTTCTCTTGAGGTTAGAAGTGTGTGGACAGATCATTGACCTTTTATAGTACCGATCACTAAAATATGACTTAAATTATTTATTTATAGGTTATGGTTTGAAGTGAGCACTTTCATGTGAAACAATTTTTATGTGTGACTAGTAAAATAGTTGAATAGAGTTCCGTTGATTGTATTTTTATCTACGTTGAAAATTTTTTACACAAGAATACTGATGGGAGCTAAGTTTGCACGAGTCTCTGTCTATTTATAGACGATGACATGAAATTATGATGATAATCCATTATAGAGAATTATTTTTTCACAAAAGGTTTTCCATATTTGTGATAAATTTAATAGGTTTCATTGGTTACAATGTTTCGATGACTTGCGATAAAATATTAGTATTTCAATACATATTGCGAGAGTGCTAAAAGTTAGTGGAAGAGAGAACATCATCAAGATTCTCCAAGCTTCTTAATAACTATGGCATTTTCTTTATAATTTGAGCGTTTATAAGTAATAATATTAAATTGTGCTAATAATCCATTATAGAGAAGAATCTTTCCTACTAATGGCTCTCCGATGTTTGTGATCATTTTAATAACTTCCATTGCTTGTAGGGTCCCAATAACACCGGGTAAAACACCGATAATTCCAGCTTCAGCGCATGTTGGAATAGTATCGGGAGCAGGAGGCGTGGGAAATAAATCGCGATAGTGAGGATTATTGTCTTTATATGGCATAAGGACCGTTAATGAGCCATTAAAACGTTCTACAGCACCACTTATTAAAGGTTTTTTACATTGGGCAGCGTGATCAGCAAGAAGATAGCGTGTCGTAAAATTATCACTTCCATCAACAATGATGTGGTAAGCATTGAGCAGTTTATCCACATTACTGTTATCTAAGCGTAGGGTGTGTTTTTCAACTACAACATGGGGATTTATTGCTTTTATAGTAGTTTCAGCACTGTCTGTTTTGCTTTTGTTGATTGCATTTGTTTTATGAATAACTTGGCGTTGTAAATTGGAAAGTGAAACGATGTCGTTATCGACAATTCCAAGAGTTCCAACACCTGCGGCAGCCAAATAGGTTAAGACAGGAGCACCAAGACCACCAGCGCCTACAACAAGAACGCGTGCTTTTTTTAGCTTTTGTTGCCCTGTACCACCAATTTCAGGCAAAATGATGTGGCGTGCATAGCGTTCGATTTCTTTGTTGTTTAATTCTATATCTGTTTCTTGTGTCATAAATTTTCTCTTGTCATAGTTCTTTTATTGTTTACTAAGTTTATGATGCATAGACCAGTCTGCTTTTAGGATAGAGAGGATTTATTTATGAAAATTGCCATTCAGATGGATCATATTTCAACAGTTCGGATTCAAGGAGATACGACATTTGCACTCGCTTTAGCAGCACAAGAACGTGGACATTCTCTCTTCCATTATACACCAGATCGTTTATCTCTATACGATGGTTGTGTGATTGCACGACTAGAGCCATTGATTGTACATGATAAAGAGGGAAGCCACTATCGATTAGAAAAGCCTGCTCGTACGGAATTAACAGATATGGATGTGGTTCTTTTACGCCAAGATCCACCTTTTAATCTCAATTATATCACAACAACTCATTTGTTAGAGCGTATTCATCCTAAAACACTCGTTGTGAATGATCCGGCATGGGTACGCAACAGTCCAGAAAAAATTTTTGTTACTGAATTTTCTGATCTGATGCCAGAAACATTAATTACCAAAGATATTGAAGAAATAACAGCTTTTAGAGAGACATTTGGCGATATTATTGTTAAACCACTTTATGGAAATGGGGGTGCTGGTATTTTTTATTTAAAACAAGATGATCGCAATTTAGCATCATTGTTAGAAATGTTTGCAGAAATTTATCACGAACCTTTTATTGTTCAGCGCTATTTAGAGGCAGTACGAAAAGGAGATAAAAGGATTATTTTGCTTGATGGTACACCTGTTGGAGCTATTAATCGAATTCCGACAGAAACAGATGTGCGCTCTAATATGCATGTTGGAGGTCGCGCGGAAAATGTGGAGTTAACAAAACGTGATTATGAAATTTGTGAACGCATTGGTCCAGCCTTAAAGGAACGCGGTCTTCTTTTTGTGGGGATTGATGTGATTGGAGATTATATAACAGAAATTAATGTGACGTCTCCTACGGGAATTCGTGAAATTAAACGCTTCTGCGGTACGGATGTTGCTCATTTGTTTTGGGATGTTATTGAGTTCAAGCGTTCAAATGAATTTATTTGACAGAGGACAAAAACATGGTTTTAAAAAAATGATCCATGTTGTTTTTTATATTTGTTATGTTGCAAATGTGAACTAGAATGACCGTATAGTATAAATTAAGAGGCTTTGTTTTCAATTTTTAGGGAGTTTATAGATGAACAAAGTATTATCAATTGGAGTGGGATTGATTTTTGCGCTACTGCTGTCAGCAAATGGAGGCAATGCGCGCGATCAAATACAGATTACTGGTTCATCTACAGTTTTACCTTATCAAAAGATTGTTGCTGAAACATTTGGAGAAATTTATCCCCATTTTAAGGTTCCTGTTATCGAATCGGGAGGAACAGGAGCTGGTATTAAGGAATTCTGCCGTGGTATTGGGGAGAACACTGTTGATATTGTTAATGCTTCGCGAGCAATGAAACCGAGTGAATTACAGTCTTGTTTTGATGCTGGTGTAAAAGATGTTGAGGAAATACGTATTGGGTATGATGGCATTGTTTTTGCAACTGATATTAAGGGACCTGATTGGAAATTACAGCCAGTAGATGTTTATAAAGCCCTTGCTGCTCGAATTATTATAGACGGAAAGTTGCAACCGAATAATGTTTTGAAATGGAGTGCAGTTAATAGTGCTCTTCCTGATTGGACGATAGCAGCGTATATTCCTGGGGAGAAGCATGGGACACGTGAAGTTTTTGAGGAAAAATTACTTACTAAGGGGTGTAAAGAGAGTGGGGCAGTTGAGGTGATGAAGTCTTTAGGAATGGATGATAAGGAGATACACACTGCTTGTATTGCGGTACGTAAGGATGGAAAAGCGGTTGATATTGATGGTGATTATTCTGAAACATTTGCGCGTCTAACTTCTAATAAAACAGGGGTTGGTATTTTTGGTTTGTCTTTTTATCAAAATAATGCTGATAAACTAAAGGTTGCCGATATTAACGGTTTTGCGCCAACAGTTGAGACGATTTCTAGTGGACAATATCCGGTTTCTCGTCCGCTTTTTTTCTATATTAAGAAAGCACATTTAGGTATTATTTCAGGTTTGCGAGAGTATGTTGACTTTTTTCTTTCTGATCAAATGATTGGTCCAGAGGGTCCTTTGGCTGAATATGGTTTGATTGTTTCTCCTGAAAAGGAGCGTCAAGCACAGCGTTCTGATTTTTCTGCTGGTCGAGTAATGACATTGAAATAATTTGCAGGGAAAATTTGTTGGATTTCTGGGATAGGGAATTTGGATGCTATTTTTTTATAAAAACTGAAAGATAAAATGCGCATTTCCTTTATTATTTTGTTATTATTGACTTTTGGATTTTGTGGTTTTTGTATTTCTTATATGCGAGCACGCATTCTTGAATACAGACAACATAAAATGCATTCTCGTGCGTATTATTATGGCTGGTGGACATTTTTGATTACTGTTATTCCAGCTTTTATTTTTTTAATTGTTTGGGATGCTGGGAGTACAATTTATTTAGAATATAATGCCTCTCGAGAGCTTGAGGCGTATAGTGCGCATGTAACAGAGCCTGTAAATCACGATCTACTTTGGGAGACACTTCGAAGTCTCGTCAAAAAGATTCATCGCTTTGAGGGGAATCTTTCTACCGCTTCCTATAAGGAAGTGCAGGCACAATTACTCGCGAAGGGATTGATTTTATCCGATGAAGCATCGGATGATGTGTTCAAAATAGCACAGTCGTGGGTATTCTCTTCTGAAAAGCTTAAGTTTATAGGTTATGTTTTTCTTTTTGCTATTGCGTCCTTTGGTTTTATCTGTGGAATGATGCAAATTGCGCCTCATCAACGTGCCCGTAATAAGGTTGAATCTTTTATTATTATTGGATTGATTTGTGCATCTATTGTTGCAGTCTTGACAACAATAGCCATTGCGCTTTCTATGCTTTTTCAGACAGTAAGCTTTTTTCAGTCTGTATCCTTTTCAAATTTCTTTTTAGGAACAGTTTGGGATCCGCGTTTTTCCGCGAGCGGTTCCAGCGATGAAGTAGGACAATTTGGTCTAATACCGCTTCTTGCTGGTACGCTTTATATTGCATTTGTTGCCATGCTTTTTGCTGTACCTATAGGACTATTTTCAGCTCTTTATATGGCGGAGTATGCTTCTGCGCGATTGCGAGCAATTGTGAAGCCATTGTTAGAAGTTCTTGCTGGCATTCCAACGATTGTTTATGGCTTTTTTGCTTTGAAGGTTGTGGGACCATTTTTACGAGATCTCTCTGCTTCTCTCTCAGACGGGGTTAGTTTTATTATGGCACAAAGTGTTTTGACTGCTGGAGTTGTGATGGGAATTATGTTGATACCTTTTGTTTCCTCTTTATCGGATGATGTTATTACGGCTGTTCCACGCATTTTACGTGAAGGTTCTTATGGTTTAGGCGCAACGCAATCTGAAACAATTAAAAAAGTTGTTATACCAGCAGCGCTTCCAGGGATTATGGGGGCTATTTTGTTGACGGCATCGCGTGCAATTGGAGAAACAATGATTGTGGTTTTGGCGGCAGGTGTTGCAGCAAATTTAACACTCAATCCTTTCGAAGCAATGACTACGATGACTGTTAAGATTGTTAATCAATTGACCGGTGATTTTGAGTTTAATTCTCCACAAACTCTGGTGGCTTTTGCCTTAGGGATGACGCTCTTTGTTATGACACTTTTGATGAATATTCTAGCTCTTTATATTGTGCGTAAATATCGGGAACAATATGAATGAATGAAGATTTTTTTCCTCGTCGCAATATTAGTCTCAAGCGTCGGTATTGGGCTGAACGTCGTTTTCGTGCCTATGGTTTGATTGCCATTTTTATTGGTTTATTTTTTTTATTTACGCTTTTATGGTCTATCATTAGTCAGGGTTATACAGCTTTTTTTCAAAGTGAAATGACATTATCGATTTATTTGGATGAAAAGATCATTGATCCAAGTGGTCAACGTAAAACAAAACCACAAGTGCTCATGACGGCGAATTATCCACTTCTTGTACGCAATGCTTTAGCGAAGAAACTTAATATCAATCAAAATGATCGAGCCTCTCTTTTGGACGTTAACCGTATGTTTTCAAATGGTGTCCGTGTTCAACTGCGTGAAATGGTGACAAAAAATCCAAAACTGATTGGCACAATGCAAAAAGTTAAAGTTTTGGCATCTGCGGATATTGATTCTGCTTATAAGGGACAGATTGATCTGCGTGTAGCAGAAAAAAACCGTAAAGTTTCTAATCGACAAATAGAATGGATAAAGCGTTTAGCGCATGATGGTACGCTTTATAAAACATTTAATATTGGTTTTTTTACATTTGGCGCTTCAAGTCGTCCTGAGACTGCGGGATTAGGTGTTGCGATCATTGGTTCTCTTTATATGATAGGCATCGTTTTATTAGTTTCCCTTCCGATAGGCATAGCAACGGCTCTTTATTTAGAAGAATATGCACGCAAAAATAAATTTACAGATTTTATAGAGGTTAATATCAATAATCTTGCAGCTGTTCCTTCAATTGTGTTTGGTCTTTTAGGACTCTCTTTTTTTGTTAATTTTTTAGGATTACCACGTTCAGCCTCTTTTGTTGGTGGTCTTGTTTTAGCGCTCATGACTCTTCCCACGATCATTATTGCAACACGTTCTGCTCTGCGTGCTGTTCCTCTCTCTATTCGTTCTGCAGCTTTGGGGTTGGGAGCATCAAAAACACAAATGATTTTTCATCATGTTGTTCCTTTAGCTGCGCCTGGCATTTTAACAGGCACAATTATTGGAGTCGCTCAGGCTTTGGGTGAAACAGCTCCTTTGCTTTTGATTGGAATGGTTGCTTTTGTTGTTAATATTCCTACGACCCCCATGGATCCAGCAACGGCTTTGCCTGTTCAAATTTTTATGTGGGCGGGTGAAGCAGAGCGTGCTTTTGTTGAAAAGACATCAGGTGCTATTATTGTATTGATGATTTTTCTTGCGATCATGAATATTTCTGCGGTTTTTTTACGTCGACGATTTGAACGCCGCCAGTAATTTTAATAAAACAACAGCTTTGATAAGATTTTTGTAAGGTGAATTTTTGTAATGAAGATTAAAATGCGCGGTCAGGATGTGAAGGTTTCTTACGGAGATAAAGAAGCACTCCACGGTATTACACTTGATATTCCTGAACATCAAGTAACTGCTTTGATTGGTCCATCAGGATGCGGAAAGTCAACTTTTTTGCGTTGTTTTAACCGTATGAATGATACAATTGAAGGCGCTAAAACAACTGGTCTTATTACCTTAGATGGGGAGAATATTTATGACACACGGATTGATGTTGTAGAATTGCGCGCTCGTGTTGGAATGGTTTTTCAAAAGCCCAGCCCTTTTCCAAAATCTATATTTGAGAATGTTGCGTATGGTCCACGCATTCATGGTTTAGTTAAAACACGCTCTGAATTGCATGATGTCGTTGAAAAGAGTTTGAGGCAGGCAGGTTTGTTTGAAGAAGTAAAAGACCGCCTTCATGATCTTGGAACAAGTTTATCAGGGGGACAACAACAGCGTTTGTGTATTGCACGTGCTATTGCGGTTAGTCCTGAAGTTATTTTGATGGATGAGCCCTGTTCAGCTCTTGATCCCATTGCAACAGCACGGATTGAAGAGCTTATCGATGCGTTACGGCAAAATTATACAATTGTTATCGTAACGCATTCCATGCAACAGGCCGCACGTGTTTCTCAATATACGGCTATGTTTCATTTAGGGCATTTGGTAGAAGTTGGTGCGACTGAAATGATCTTTACCTCACCAAAAGAGCAACGGACACAAGATTATATTACGGGGCGTTTTGGATAGGTGAATTGAGGAGTGTAAGATATGTCTATGAAACATACTGTCCGTTCTTATGATGCAGAACTAAAATATTTAAGAGTAAGGATTACAGAAATGGGGAGCCATGCAGAAAGGATGATTGAACGTTCTGTCGCATCGGTTGTGAGTAGTGATCTTCAACTTGCAACGACAGTGATTGCCGATGATGTGTTTTTAGATGAAGCAGAACGTGACATTGATGAAAAAGCGGTTGCTATTATTTGCAAACGCCAACCGATGGCTGTCGATTTGCGTGAAATTATTGGAGCCATTCGTATTTCTTCTGATCTTGAACGGATTGGGGATATGGCAAAAAACATTGCTAAAAGGACTGTTGCACTTTCAGAAATACGTCAATCTGCTTCTGTTTATCATGGGCTTGAAACAATTACAGCTTTAGCACTCAATCAATTAAAAGAAGTCTTAAATGCTTATACGAGTCGCCTATTAGAGCGTGTTGACGCGGTGCGTGAGCGTGATGAGAAGATTGATGCTTTGTATACTTCTCTTTTTCGTGAACTTTTGACGTATATGATGGAAGATATGCGCAATATTACGGTTTGTACGCACTTACTGTTTTGTTTAAAGAATATTGAACGAATTGGTGATCATGTTACTAATATTGCTGAAATGCTGCATTATATCATAACGGGTTACCATATGTCCTCTGATCGTCCTCGTGATGACCTTACTTATAAAGTTGGGGTAGGTGAGAAGAAAATAGATTAAAATTTTTCTTATATGTATAAAATAAGTTTGTAGATATATGAGTATTTTCTTACAGTGCAGCTATAAGAAGAATAAGATAACCATTTTATGGCAAAGCACAAAGAAGCAACAAAGAGTTTTTTCAGAGAAGCATGGCAGATTGTTAACTCTTGGTTTGACATATTTGTATATTGGATGATATCATCACTCGTATTGTGGCAGGAGGGGAGTTTTCTAGGGGAATTTCCTTTCAGATCATTTTGTTAAAATTTTATATTAAAGGGGATATCTGTATTATTTTTTCGTATGTAGAAGAAGTGGATAGTGTTACTTTATTGTAATTGAAACGTGTGGGTTATTATAGCCTATATTGAACCATGAAGAATAACAATATCGATCTGTAAATTAAGAGTTTTTTATTTTTTATTTTGCATAGATACTTTTTGATTACCTCTTGTATTAAAATTTTACTGAGTGGTAACAATTAGCTATGTACTTTATTGAGAGATACATTTAAAGCTCATTTCAAGACTTGAATAGCTCAGAGATTATAGGAATGTGTTGCATAAGATGAAAAAAAATCGTTGGAATGTATTTGTTACCTGTTGTGTAGCGCCGTTAGTTGTTGTGGGGTGTGCTTCAAATCATTTAGATACTGGAAAAATAAATAATAATAAGACAAAAACGGTTACGTATCCATTGACAGAGCGTCAATGTCTTATGCGAGCGATGTATTTTGAATCAAATCGCACAAGCCGTGAAGGAATGATTGCCGTTGGAACGGTTGTTATGAATCGTGTTAATTCAACCGCCTATCCTAAGACGATTTGTGGTGTTGTTGGTCAATATAGGCAATTTGCTCCTGGTGTTTTAACGCGTCCTATGACGGAGAAAGCATCTGTTGCTCGTGTAAGAGAGGCGGCTGATGCCGTTTTACGGGGTGAACGAGATAAGAAAGTTAAACACGCTAAGTTTTTTCATACCGCTGGTTTGTCTTTTCCGTATAAAAACATGCATTATGTTCAGGTTGCAGGGGGAAATGCTTTTTATGAAAAACGATCACGTGATGGAGAGCTTCAAGTTCCTACAAATAATCGCCCTTATGATGTTGCTTATGCTTTTGCTCAAGAACGTTCTGGTCATGCGCCAAGCTTTATAGATGAAGGCTTAGAGAGTAGGGGCGTAAAGGCAGAGAAAAGTACATCTCCTTCGACAGAAGTAGCACAGTCCAAGATGGCACATCCTGCGCCTTTTGCTATGGTACAGCTTGATAAAGTTCCTATCCCTGCCTATGCACCTCAACATCTAGCTAGGAAAGAGGAAAATAAAACGATTATGGTTTTACCTTCATCTGATCAGTTAAATGCAATTGTTGCAATGTTAGAAAAACGACACAGGAACTAGTAAGTTTTTCATGACCAAAGAAGGATGATATACCCATTGCGGTTTATGAATTAAGTGAATTTTAGCGATAATGATACGCATAAATATACGTAGAGAAAGCGAACTCAAAGGATCTGAAAAACAATTTATAATATGACGACATAAAGAACGCATTCTATTTAAAGAAGGGTATTGGTAATGTACTTTGATATTCATGAGACAATTTTGCCTGAAATGCTTAATCGTCTTGCAGAAATTACAGTGAAAGTGGGGTTGAATTTACAAGAGGGGCAGGATCTTGTTTTAACTGCTCCAGTTTCAGCGTTACCTTTTGTTCGGCGTATTGCATATCATGCTTATAAGGTTGGTGCTGGTGTCATTACACCAATTTTTAGTGATGATATGTTATCGCTTACACGGTTTGAAAATGCCCATACAGCTAGTTTTGATTGTGCCCCTTCTTGGCTTTATGAGGGAATGGCAAAGGCTTTTGAAAATGGGGCAGCGCGTTTAGCGATTGTTGGTGATAATCCTTTGCTCCTTTCCAATCAGGATTTTGATAAGGTTTCACGTTTAAATAAAGCCACTTCAATAGCTTACCAGCCGGCACTCAAGCAAATATCAAATTTTGCTATGAATTGGTCGATTGTTGCTTATCCAACAGCAGGATGGGCTGAGGCAATGTTTCCTTCTTTACCACTTAATGAGGCGATTAAAAAATTAGCCGATGCAATTTTTTCTGCTTCACGTGTTACAGGAGAAGATCCGGTGCAGGCGTGGACTGTTCATAATGCACATTTGAAGAAACGGTCATCTTGGCTTAATGAGCAGCGTTTTTCTGCCTTACACTTTACAGGGCCAGGGACTGATTTAACTGTTGGTTTGGCAGATGATCATGAATGGCATGGTGGTGCATCCGTTGCTCAAAATGATGTTATTTGCAATCCGAATATTCCGACAGAAGAAGTTTTCACGACTCCTCATGCTCATAAGGTTGAAGGTTTCGTTCGCTCAACAAAGCCCCTTTCCTATCAAGGAACTCTGATTGATAATATTGAAGTACGTTTTGAAGCCGGGCGTATTGTTGAGGCTCGTGCATCAACAGGCCAAGAAGTTTTACAGCAGGTTTTGCAAAGTGATGAGGGTGCAAGCCGGTTGGGCGAAGTTGCCCTTGTGCCCCATTCTTCACCAATTTCTAAGAGTGGCCTCCTTTTTTATAATACCTTATTTGATGAAAATGCTGCATGTCATATTGCTTTAGGGCAGTGTTATTCCAAATGCTTTTTAGATGGGGCATCATTGACGTCAGAAGAGATTGCAGCACGTGGTGGGAATAAAAGTGTCATTCATATTGACTGGATGATTGGTTCTGGTGAAATTGACATAGATGGCATTACCCAAGATGGTGTAAGAGTTCCTGTATTTCGTAAGGGTGAATGGGCTTAATTTTGTTACCATAAAACGCGGTCATTTGAGGTGGGGTGGGATGTAAGCTTTATTGATACGTTAAGTATTTTAGAGTGTGTGGTATATATTCAAGGCAGGGTTTGTCCATAAAGCCTTTAGTTAAATGATTCACATGAGTAGGAATCCAAGTAAAATCGACTCATCAAGAATTTGTTTAGTAGATGTAGAGGAAGTCTTCGTTTTTTGAGGGGGGAAGAAGTCAATTTATCAGTGATACGATTGGAAAGTGTATAATTATTAAAGAAGAGTAATGCCTGAGCTTCCTGAAGTAGAGACAGTTCGTCGTGGACTTGAGTCCGTTGTAACTGATGCAAAGATAGTATCTGTCAAACTTAATCGTAGAGATTTGCGCTTTCCTTTTCCTGAGGCTTTTTCTGAGCGCCTTATTGGCAGAACAATTATAGAACTTGGTCGGCGTGCGAAATATTTATTATTTCATCTTTCTCAGGATGAAACGATTTTAAGCCATTTAGGAATGTCTGGTTCATGGCGTATAGAGAATGATTTTTTAAGAAAAGCTTGTTCAGCGTCAAGTAAATTAGTTAAACATGATCATTTTGTCATGGATATTCAGACAAAGAATGGTGACGTTTATCGTCTTATTTATAATGATGTGCGTCGCTTTGGGTTTATGCTTTTAGTCGATACGGATAAGCTTTATGAACATCCACTTTTAAATAAGCTAGGTCTTGAACCTATAAGTAATTCGTTTTCTGGTCGTTATTTACAAAAGGCTTTTGTTAATAAAAAAATGTCTCTCAAGGGTGTTTTACTTGATCAGTCTATTGTTGCAGGTCTTGGGAATATTTATGTTTGTGAAGCACTTTGGCGGAGTCGTTTGTCTCCACAACGTGGTGCATTTACATTAGCATCAAAAACGGCACGTGCACGTGAATTTGCAGATTCTTTAGCACAAAATATACGCAATGTGATTTCTGAAGCCATTTTGTCTGGTGGCTCTTCTTTACGTGATTATATGCATATAGATGGTTCGCTTGGTTATTTTCAGCATGCTTTTTCAGTTTATGGACGAGAAGGCAAGCAATGTTTGGAATGTGGAGCGCCTATTATGCGCATTTTACAGGCTGGACGTTCAAGTTTTTACTGCTCACAATGTCAAAAATGAATAAGGTGTCTTGCAAAATCTTACAAGAGGCTTAAAGTCATCGCATCTATAATATAATTACACAAGGCTTGAAAGGTTTTTTTTATGCTGAATAAAGTACTAACACATCTTGATGGAAATATAGAGAAGAGCCTTGAACGCCTTTTTTCTCTTTTACGTTTTCAATCGATTTCTACAGACTCGGCTTACAAGGATGCATGTCGTAAAGCAGCTGATTGGTTAGTGGAGGATTTAAAAAGCATCGGTTTTGAGGCTTCACGCCGTGATACGCCGGGGCATCCAATGGTTGTTGGGCATCATCCTGGACCTTCAGATGATTGTTTGCATGTGCTGTTTTACGGACATTATGATGTTCAACCTGTTGATCCATTGAGTTTATGGGAGGATGATCCATTTACACCTTCTTTAAAAGAGAGAGATGGAGAGAAAGTTATTTGTGCTCGTGGAGCTTCAGATGACAAAGGTCAGTTGATGACTTTTATTGAAGCATGTCGTGCATTTAAGAAAGAAACAGGGCAGCTTCCTATTAAAGTTACTGTTTTATTTGAGGGAGAAGAAGAATGTGCTTCTCCTTCCCTTATTCCTTTTTTAAAAGCAAATACAGATGAACTTAAGGCAGATTATGCATTGGTTTGTGACACGTCAATGTGGGATGCGGATACACCATCTATTGCTCTTTCTCTTCGGGGAATTATGGCAGAAGAGATTATTATCACAGCAGCGAATCGTGATTTACATTCTGGTTATTTTGGAGGAGTAGCAGCTAATCCCATTCGTATTTTAACGAAAATCTTAGCAGGACTTCACGATGAAAATAATAGGGCAACACTTCCTGGTTTTTATGATGGCGTAGAAGAAACACCTCCACAGATTTTACAATCATGGAATGCACTTAATTGTACTGCTGAAAATTTTCTTGGTCCTATAGGACTTTCCGTTCCAGCTGGTGAAAAAGGGCGGAGCATTTTAGAGCTTGTATGGGCACGTCCTACCATGGAAATTAATGGTATTAGTGGCGGCTATGAAGGGGAGGGGATGAAAACAGTTATTGCTTCTCAAGCGAGTGCAAAAGTATCGTGTCGTTTGGTGCATAAGCAAGATCCAGAGAAAATACGCCAAGCGTTGCGTGATTATGTACGTAGCTCAATTCCTGCTGATTGTAAGGTTGAATTTAAGAATCACGGTTCTTCTCCGGCACTTCAGATTTCTGATGATTCATCTTTTATCAAGGAGGCGAAGGATGCCTTATCACAAGAGTGGGAAGTGCCCGCTGTCTTGACAGCCATGGGGGGCTCGATCCCAATTGTAGCAGATTTTCGGTCAATTCTTGGTATGGAAACTCTTTTGGTTGGTTTTGGATTGGCTGATGACCGTATTCATTCTCCTAATGAAAAGTATAATTTAAAATCGTTTCATAAGGGGCAGCGGTCTTGGGCGCGTATTCTTGCTGCTTTAGCAAGTAGGAGGGTAAATGGCTGAGATTCGCGTTCATCAAGGTGATTTACCAAACTTAGA
>NZ_JBHIOI010000015.1:0-41101 GCF_042195415.1 Bartonella sp. CE47NXGY
TCTTCCCATGATCAACGTGACCAATCGTACCAATATTAACATGCGGTTTTGTTCGTTCAAACTTGCTCTTCGCCATTTGAGCTCTCCATTTTCCGTCCAAGCCAAGGACTAAGTTAAAAATTAATTACCAACCTGAAATTACGCGTATTTCTTTTGAATCTCCAAAGCAACAGCTGAAGGCACAGGCTCGTAATGATCAAACTGCATTGTATACTGCGCACGCCCCTGACTCATAGAGCGAAGAGTATTCACATAACCAAACATATTTGCCAAAGGAACCATTGCATTCACAACCGTTGCAATGCCGCGCGCTTCAGTTCCTGAAATCTGCCCCCGACGAGAATTGAGATCACCAATAACATCACCAACATAATCATCTGGAGTAACAACTTCCACCTTCATGATCGGTTCAAGAAGCTGTGCACCAGCCTTCTTTGCCCCATCACGAAAAGCCGCACGAGCAGCAATCTCAAAAGCCAAAACCGAAGAATCAACATCGTGATAGCCACCATCAATGAGAGTCGCTTTTACACCAAGCATAGGAAAGCCCGCAAGAGGACCTGACCCCATAACACTCTCAATCCCTTTTTGGACACCGGGAATATATTCTTTAGGAACAGCACCACCAACAATCTTTGACTCAAAAATAAAGTCATCACCATCATGAGGCTCAAAAACAATTTTCACACGAGCAAATTGACCTGCACCACCCGATTGTTTCTTATGCGTATAATCAATTTCCGCCATTTTAGTAATTGACTCACGATAAGCAACTTGAGGCTGCCCAACATTTGCTTCAACCTTAAACTCACGCCGCATACGATCAACAATAATATCAAGATGAAGCTCACCCATTCCAGCTATAATAGTCTGACCAGATTCCTCATCCGATTTAACACGAAATGAAGGATCTTCGGCTGCTAGACGGTTAAGAGCAATACCCATTTTTTCTTGATCTGCTTTTGTCTTCGGTTCAATTGCAATCTCAATAACAGGCTCTGGAAATTCCATCCTCTCCAAAATAACAGGTTTCAAAGGATCACAAAGAGTATCCCCTGTTGTCGTCTCCTTAAGTCCTGCAAGAGCAACAATATCACCAGCAAATGCTTCTTCAATATCCTCACGAGAATTTGAATGCATTTGAAGCATACGCCCCAAACGCTCTTTTTTCTTTTTCACAGTATTCTCAAGAGAAATACCTTTCTGAACTTTACCTGAGTAAATACGACAGAACGTCAATGAACCAACAAAAGGATCATTCATAATTTTAAAAGCAAGCATAGATAACGGAGCATCATCAGAAGATTCGCGTGTCGTCTCAGCCTCAGTCTTTACATCAATACCCTTAATCGCCGGAATATCAATTGGAGAAGGAAGATAGGAAACAACAGCATCCAAAAGTGGCTGCACCCCCTTGTTTTTAAAAGCCGTACCACAAAGAACCGGATGAAACTGAACTTCTACTGTCCCCCTACGAATGAGAGAAACAAGCTGCTCGTTGGTTGGCATAACACCTTCCAAATAAGCCTCTGTCGCAGCTTCATCAACCTCCACAGCCATCTCAATCAATTTCTCGCGATATTCTTCAGCTTTCTCCTTTAAATCAGAGGGAATTTCACTTATCACTGCCGAGGCACCAATAGAACCATCCCACTTTAAAGCCTTCATTTCTACAAGATCAACAACACCTTCAAAGTCATTTTCAGCACCAATCGGCAACTGCAAAACAAGCGCTTTAGCACCTAACCGAGAACCAACCATCTCCACACTACGATAAAAATCAGCTCCTATTTTGTCCATTTTATTAACAAAAACCATACGAGGCACGCGATACTTCTCAGCTTGCCGCCAAACAGTTTCCGTCTGAGGCTCCACACCAGCATTTGCATCCAACAAGGCTATTGCACCATCAAGAACACGCAAAGAGCGCTCAACTTCAATCGTAAAATCAACGTGCCCTGGCGTATCAATAATATTAAAGCGACGCTTCCGACCGTCCTGCCCTTCCCAAAACGTCGTTGTCGCAGCAGATGTAATCGTAATACCGCGCTCCTGCTCCTGCTCCATCCAATCCATTGTAGAAGCACCATCATGGGTCTCGCCAATTTTATGATTCTTACCGGTATAGAACAGAATACGTTCAGTCATCGTAGTCTTACCGGCATCAATATGCGCCATAATACCAAAATTACGATAATCTTCAATTTTATATTCGCGAGCCATTATATTTGCCTTAGTTTAAAACTTCTACCAGCGATAGTGAGAAAAAGCACGATTAGCTTCAGCCATACGATGAACATCTTCACGCTTTTTCACGGCAGAACCACGATTATTAGCCGCATCCATCAATTCACCAGATAAACGCTCAATCATCGTCGTTTCATTTCGACCACGTGCCGCCGCAATCAACCAACGAATAGCAAGAGCCTGACGACGATCAGGACGAACATCAATCGGAACTTGATAAGTAGCGCCACCAACACGGCGTGAACGAACCTCAATGTGAGGAGCAACATTCTCTAAAGCTCGATGAAATAGAGCCACAGGATCTGTTTTTACTCTTTTTTCTACAGAATCGAGCGCACCATAAACAATACGCTCTGCAACTGATTTTTTACCATCAAACATAATGGCATTCATAAATTTCATAATAACCAAATCACCAAATTTTGGATCTGGATTAATCTCACGCTTTTCTGCTCTATGACGACGGGACATTGGCTTTGTCTCTCAATATTATTTTGGACGCTTTGCGCCATACTTTGAACGACGCTGTTTACGATTCTTGACACCCTGCGTATCAAGCAAACCACGAATAATGTGATAACGAACTCCTGGCAAATCTTTCACACGACCACCACGAATCATTACAACAGAGTGCTCTTGAAGATTATGTCCCTCTCCAGGAATATAACCAATCACCTCGAATCCATTCGTCAAGCGAATTTTAGCAACTTTACGAAGAGCAGAATTAGGTTTCTTCGGTGTTGTCGTATAAACACGCGTACAAACACCACGCTTCTGCGGATTCGACTGCAGAGCAGGAACCTTATTACGTTTAACTGGCGCTACACGCGGCTTGCGAATCAACTGGTTTACGGTAGGCATGCAACCTTCCTCTTTTCGATCTACATTCGTCTCACCCAATCGGGCTTTTCTATTTTCATCTCTATCCACCCCAACAAAATCGGAGCAGATATCTAAGTCTACACACAAAATCGGGCACACCTGCAAAAAACAGTTTACCCGACCATAAGCAGAGAAGGCAATAGCCTTTTGCACTAGCATTTGCTTTTAATCTTCTTAACACCTGTGAATAATCCGGTTCATATCCAAAACACCTGATTACATTCACATCGGTTATGTCCATCTCTAATAGCGAGAACACGTACATTCGTCAAGAACTAAACAGCAGAAAGTTTTTAAAAATGAAAATAAATTAAATTTTAAAGCTTTAAATTTGCTTTTACCGCTACTCTTGATAAATCAATTTACCATAAGTAATATCCCCTATAAATAAAAAAGTAGCGATATGACTGTAGTAAAACATAGCAGTAAATTGAATTGCATATTTGATATCTAATGATGAGCACCATGAAAATAGCAACGTGGAATATTGCTGGAATAAAAGCGCGACATGAAACATTATGTCAATGGCTGCAGCAAAGCCAACCGGACATAGTCTGTTTACAGGAAATTAAAAGTATTGATGAAAATTTTCCACGCGATACAATTGAAAATTTAGGTTACCATATAGAAACACACGGACAAAAAAGTTTTAATGGCGTTGCGATTCTCTCTAAAAAAACACCAGATGAAGTGATCCGTCGATTACCAGGCAATGATAATGATAAACAAACACGTTACATTGAAGCTGTTTATTCAACAAACAAAGGTGTTGTTCGTGTTGCATCTCTCTATTTGCCAAATGGGAATCCTATTGAGAGTGAAAAATATTCCTATAAGATAGAATGGATGGAAAGATTATATACACATGCAAAATCATTGCTTGCGTATGAAGAACCTCTTATTCTAGCAGGTGATTATAATGTCATCCCCACTCCATTAGATGCAAAAAAACCTCAAGAATGGTATCAAGATGCCTTATTTCTTGGAGAAACAAGAAAAGCATTCCAACGTATTCTTCATTTAGGTTTTTATGATGCTATCCGGAATGTCACCGATACTCCCTCCTTCAGTTTTTGGGATTTTCAGGCAGGTGCTTGGCCTAAGAATAATGGGATTCGCATTGATCATTTATTATTATCACCAGAAGCTGTTGATCAATTAATTTGCGCTCATAGCCAAACAGAAGTAAGGGGATATCAAAAACCATCCGACCACGTTCCTGTTTGGATTCACCTTAATATCAATTAAGAAAGTAAAATCCTCATTTCATGAGACAACAAAAAAATTCCACTCAAAAATAATAACTATGCTACAGCATATAAACAGTATATCTTAAGCAAATAAAATAAAAATAAATGAATGGAGGACATAAATGAAGAAATCATTATTAATGCTTATTGCAGCAACGGCCATTGGATTCTCAAGTTTCGCGCATGCTGAACATGATACTCTTGAAAAAATAAAACGAACAGGGGAAATTACTTTAGGTGTCCGTGAATCATCTGGTTTAGCCTACGCCCTTGGTAATAATAAATATGTAGGTTTTCATACAGAAATGGCAGAACGGATCATTGATGATATCTCAAAAAAAATTGGTAAACCAATTAAAGTTCATTATCTTCCCATCACTTCTCAAAATAGAATTCCTCTCTTAAAAAATAAAACCTATGATTTTGAGTGCGGCTCAACAACACATGATATTGCCCGCAGTAAAGAAGCAGCATTTGCTTATACGACATACATTGAAGAGGTTCGGATTGCTGTAAAGAAAAACTCTAACATTAAATCTCTTGAGGATTTAAATGGAAAAACAGTTGCAACGACCACCGGTACAACATCTGTTCAACTTATTCGTAAAAATAAACGTGCAAAAAACATTCAGTTTAAAGTTTTAAAGGGGAAAGATCACGGAGATAGTTTTTTATTATTAGAATCTGGTAAGGCAGATGCTTTTGTCATGGACGCTTCAATTCTTGCTGGACATATTGCTAAATCAAAGAATCCATCTGATTATGTCATTCTTGATACTGTACTTTCAGTCGAACCTATTGCCTGTATGCTCAGATTAAATGACAAAAAATTTGAACAAACAATCAACGATAGTATCGTACGTCAGATTAAAGATGAATCACTGGAAAAGCTTTATAATAAGTGGTTTATGAAACCGATCCCACCTGCTAACACTGTTATGAACCTTCCCTTATCAAAACAAACAAGATATGCTTGGGATCACCCAAATAATAAGCCTCGAGAAAGCTACGCAGAAAAAGATTTATAGAGTTTAATAAAGAAGAACCACACTCTTTTGAAATTGAGTGTGGTTTATATTTTAATTCACTTTTTAATAAATCTGGACTATGTAGATGCGCGTGGTTTATTGTCCTATTTGTGAATGACTAATTTGAGGGAATATCAATTAATGGACTTTTCTTTCCTTTGTAGAGATGACCTTACTCAAACATTGGTAACAGGATGCTTGGGAACTCCCGGCGTAAGTCATACCTATTTAGATACACTTCTCGATGGCTTAAAAAATACAATTATATTGTCTATCACTTCACTTATATTAGCTGTATTGTGTGGTGTTATTATAGGAACAATGCGCACTTTACCCAAAACATCCATAATCAATTATATATTTCGCACTATCGGTACTATTTGGGTAGAGATTATGCGTAATATTCCCCTCCTTGTACAAGTGTTTTTGTGGTATTTTGTTGTTCCGAAGATTTATCCACCAGCGATGAAATTTTCCCCCATTCTCTTAATAACATGCGCATTGGGATTCTTTACATCTGCACGCATTGCTGAACAGGTTCGTTCAGGCATTGAAGCGATTCCTTCTGGACAACGCTATGCTGCGATGGCAATGGGATTTACAACTTATCAAAGTTATCGCTATATTATACTACCACGTGCTATACGTGCAATTATGCCACCTCTTACTTCAGAAGCAATGGGGATTGTGAAAAATTCATCTATAGCATTCGCCGTTTCAATAAATGAGCTCATGCAATTTCAATACCAAACAATTGAAGAAGTAAGCCATGTTTACGAAAATTATTTGCTTGTTACGATCCTTTATATTCTAATAGCCTTATTCGTATTCATTGTGATGACAGTCATTGAACAAATACTCAAAATTCCTAATTTTCAAACAAAGGGAAATTGAATATGGTGAATTTCATAAGCTCTCAGTTTGGACTTTATTTTCCTTTCAATTTTTCCGACTTTGATTTTTCCTTTTTTACCTTTGATGTATTTCGTTCTTACATTTTATCAGGTTTACTCTTTAGCGTTTTTCTAACTCTTTTTGCAACGGTATTGGGGTTTGTTTTCGGCACACTTTTAGCAATGATGCGCCTTTCTTCCATAAAACTTCTTTCTTGGTTTGCAATCAGTTACATAACAGCTATGCGTTCAATACCACTTGTGATGGTTATCTTATGGTTTTTCGTGCTTCTGCCTTTTTTAACTGGTATATCCATTGGTGCAAATAAATCAGCACTCATTACCTTTACCGCATTTGAAACGGCTTATTTTGCTGAGATTATGCGTGCTGGAATCAATTCAGTTCCGCAAGGACAAAAATATGCAGGACAAGCTCTTGGAATGACATATTGGCAAAGTATGTACATTGTCATTCTTCCTCAAGCCTTTAGAGATATGCTTCCAGTCTTTTTAACACAAGTTATTATCCTTTTTCAGGATACAACCCTTGTTTATGCCATCAGTGGTCATAGCCTTTTGAATGGTTTTGATATTGCTGCTAATAATTTTGGTGTAAAGCAAGAAGCTTATATCTTAGCAGCTATTTTCTATTTTGTTATCTGTTTTACACTGTCACAAATAGTTTTGTATTTACAAAAAAAAGTATCCATTATTCGCTAACAGGAAAAAAAATGTCTACTCATATGATCGAAATAAAAAATGTTTCTAATTGGTATGGCGAAATTAAAGTCCTTAAAAACTGTACAACCAACATTAATAAAGGAGAAGTCGTTGTCGTTTGTGGTCCATCAGGCTCAGGAAAGTCAACACTCATTAAAACTATTAACGCTCTCGTCCCTTTTCAAAAAGGTGAAATTTGGATTAATGGAATACCAGTTCATTCAAAAAAAACGAATCTGCCTAAATTGCGAAGTCAGGTAGGAATGGTGTTTCAACACTTCGAGCTTTTCCCCCATTTATCTGTCACAGAAAATTTGACAATTGCACAAATCAAAGTCCTAAAACGAAGCAAAAAAGAAGCACTTGAACGTGGATTGTTATATCTTGAACGCGTTGGACTCATTGAACACAAAGATAAATATCCTGGTCAACTTTCTGGAGGGCAACAACAACGTGTTGCTATTGCACGTGCCTTAACTATGGATCCACTTGTCATGCTTTTTGATGAACCAACATCTGCTCTAGATCCTGAAATGGTAGGTGAAGTACTCGATGTCATGATTAGCTTAGCAGAAGAAGGTATGACGATGATTTGTGTAACCCATGAAATGGGATTTGCACAAAAAGTATCGGAGCGTGTTATTTTCATAGATCAAGGAACAATTCTTGAAGACTGCTCATCTAAAGAGTTCTTTTCTGATCCGCAAGCAAGAAAACCGAGAACGCAAGAATTTTTGTCTAAAATCCTAAGTCATTAGCCGTTAGATTATCAAAAAAAGCTATCTTTACTATGAACTTGTATACAAGAAAACAGAGTTTAATATAAGATGAGAGAATGTAAAAATATTACAATCAGATGTTTAAAAACTGTTATTCTTTAAAATCTCAACAACCAGTGAAATTGCTGTACGTCTCTCAGATTCATTACAAAGAGCAAAAGCCTCTTCTTGCAAAGGGTGAATCCAATTTTCGTCTTTTACGTTAGCTTTTTATAGGCAGCAGTTAACATTGCTGCCCCACGGACAATTTTTCCTTCTTTAAGCAGTATATTTCCAAGCATTGCTTGGGCAGAAGGATTTTCTTTTTTTGCTGAAAGTTGAAACCATCGTGCTGCTTGTATAAGATTTTTCTCCCTTCCCTCTCCCTTTAAAAATATTTTTCCTAAATGATACTGAGCTTTAGGATTTCCATAGTTTACCGCAGCCTGCATATAAAGATGAGAAGCATAAGAAGGATCAGGTTTCACAGGTGATTGAGGAATACCTTTTTTTATATATCCGGCAAGTTTAATCAATGCATCAGAAACATAACTTTCATCCTCTGAACCAAGATCAGCACCTTTTTCAACAATATATGCAAAAAAATTATATGCCTTATAATCATTTTTAGGGACACCATCACCGTTTGCATAGATAGAGCCAAGTTTCCAATTCGCACCAATATAGCCTCTCTTAGCAGCACAACGTAATGCTGCAATAGCCTGAGTTATATGCCCATTTTTATAAACAGACATGCCACGTTTTAAAAAATAAAACGAACCATCATTCGCTTCTTGCAAGCTATTGACATCTATTACATAAACAGTCGAAAAGAATCCCTCTAAAATCACAACAATCGTGACTTTTTTCCATATCTGAAACCTATTAACCATTCCCCCTACCTCAATTTTAATGATTATATCTGTTACAAATTTCTTTGTAGATATTTAAACTCTTTTTCTTAGTAAGAAGCATACGCAATTTTAAAGTAAAAATTTTAAAAGAAAAAACAAATAGATAAAAACCATCCAATAGGATTTATCGATCTTAAAATTTTATACGTATGAGCAAAAATCGTTCAATAGAATAACGTGCATTAAACAGCAACTTGAGAACGAAGAGAATACATGATGAATGGTAAACGTTTGAGTATAAAAAACAATACGAAAGATGGATAAATATAATGATGATAGTTAACTTATAACTTCACGACTGCCTTACCACCTTAAAGATGAAGTTTTTTGCCTCCGTCAATCTATAAACAATACAGCTTTTTGTTTAACGGATTGCACCTAACATCATTTCACATGGGGTTACTTCATACTTTACACACAAGTTTTACCTCAGAATACTCACCACTACATACAAAAAATACCACATATGTAATTTTACATGCCTTATATTGCTACTCTAAATGATGATATTTTACAGAAATAAAACAAGATATTGATTTTAATGATACTTTACCATTTTGCATGTTGAATGAGGACCTCGAATATCGTAAGATTCTCTCATTCCAAACTTGTTCCATGTTAAATCAATCAAAACCATCCGCTTGCACATTACAAGTAGAGAGAGCTATGTGGATAAAAACTCTGTGTAAGAAAGAACTAAAAATGCCTCTTACGAACGGTTTGAGCTAAGGGTTGTCCGGATATTGGACAGAATGGTGCCCCCAGCGCTTGTTACTTCACAAGCATAAAGAAGGGAAGCTCAATAGATTTACCGTTATACCATTCATGATCTACGTCGTGGAATAAGCTTGGATGCCTTAAAAGATGTCTCTTTAATGATAAACATAAAACAATGGATTTCAGTAGAGATTTTATGATCGTTCATGAAAAACTAACAAAAGAAAAAGTTTCCTTTTAAAGAAGATCTATACTAGCCCTACTGGTATGCAATTATCTATCAAAAAAATAAAAAGTTGAAATCAATCTAACCGCTCTAAAGCAACAAATATTTTTTTCTGCGCTGCACGCAGTTCTACAACCCTATTCCGCTCACGCTCAACAATTTCTGCTTTTGCATTTGCTATAAATTGGGGGTTGTTTAACTTAAGCGATATTTTTTCAATATCTTGTTCAATTTTACTGACATCCTTCCTCAAACGAACACGTTCAGCCTCCAAATCAATCAACTGTCCTAATGGTAAACAAAAAACAGCCTCTCCCAAAATCATTTGTGCTGATACTTCCGGAACTTTATCAGAGAAATCAATAACTTCAATACGCGCTAATTTTTTAAGAAGTGCATCATAACGCTTCACACGCTCTCGCGTTACTTCCCCTCCTTCGACAACAACAAGAGGTGCTTGTGTAGCCACTGGAATATTCATTTCAAAACGTACAGACCGAATCCCTGTGACGACATCAATAAGCCAATTAATATCATCAGCAGCTTCTTCATCTATCAATGTTTCCTCTGGCCATTTTGTCAATGCGAGCATATCCTCACGCTTGATGGCTTGCGTTTCTGTAAGAGACCACAACTCTTCCGTCATATAAGGCATAAAAGGATGAAGAAGTTTATAAACTTCATCTAAAACCCAAGCAGTACAAGCTTGAGCCTCATTTTTAGCATCTTCATTTTCCCCCTGAAAAATAGGTTTGAGAAGCTCCAAATACCAATCACATAATGTATTCCAAATGAAACGGTAAAGAGTGGCAGCAGACTCATTAAATTTATAGTGTTCAATACCAGTCGTAACTGCTGAAATTGTTTTAGATAACTCTGTTAAAATCCAACGATTAAGCGCCAATTTTGCTTGTTCTGGTTTAAAAGCTGGATCATGCTTCACACCATTCATCTGTGCAAATCGGGTAGCATTCCACAATTTCGTAGCAAAATTACGATAACCAGCAATACGGGAAACATCAAGTTTTACATCACGACCTTGTGCTGCCATAATAGCTAAAGTAAATCGAAGTGCATCAGCACTATATTGATCAATAAGCTCTAAGGGATCAATAATATTTCCCTTTGATTTTGACATCTTTGCGCCCTTTTGATCCCGCACAAGAGCATGCACATAAACCGTTGGGAAAGGAACGTCACCTATAAAGTGAAGTCCCATCATCATCATACGAGCAACCCAGAAAAAAATAATATCAAATCCTGTCACAGATAAAGATGTTGGGTAAAAAGTAGATAATTCAGTCGTTTTATTTGGCCATCCTAATGTTGAAAAAGGCCAAAGAGCTGATGAAAACCACGTATCTAAAACATCCGGATCACGGATTAAGTCAACAACCTCACCATAATGAGCAAAAGCTGAATCTAAAGCCTCTTTTTCACTTTTTTCAACAAAAACCGTTCCATCAGGACCATACCAAGCAGGAATCTGATGTCCCCACCATAATTGGCGAGAAATGCACCAAGGTTGAATATTTTCCATCCAATTGAAGTACGTCTTTTTCCAGTTATCGGGAACGAACTGCGTTTTGCCTTGTTGAACAGCCTCTATCGCTGGCTTTGCTAATTCAGCAGCATGAACATACCATTGATCTGTCAAAAAAGGCTCAATAGGGACACCACTGCGATCTCCATGAGGAACCATATGGGTATGATCATCAACAGAAGCTAAATATCCCTGTTCTTCCATCAAAGAAACAATCTTCTGGCGAGCAACAAAACGATCAGATTTATCGAGATTTTCTACTAACATTTTTAATTCATCTGATAAAATCAAACCATCGAAAAATGCTTCATTTTCACGAAGAAAAATCTCGGCTTGCTGGGTAAAAATATTGATCAAGCGTAAATGATTACGCTGTCCTACTTCAAAGTCATTAAAGTCATGAGCTGGTGTGATTTTTACAGCACCACTTCCAGCCTCAGGATCAGCATGGCTATCACCAACAATTAATAACTTACGACCAACAAGCGGCAAAAGAGCATTTTTACCGATAAGATGTTTATAACGCTCATCTTCAGGATTAACAGCAATTCCTGTATCACCAAGCATTGTTTCTGGTCGTGTTGTCGCCACTGTTATAAAAGTTGTAGCATCATTTGGATCAAAAGTTTTACCTTCAAGTGGATATCTAAAGTGCCACAAATGTCCTTGAACTTCTTTTTGCTCAACTTCAAGATCTGAAATAGCTGTCAACAATTTAGGATCCCAATTGACGAGGCGCTTATCCCTATATATCAACCCTTGCTTATAAAGCGTGACAAAGACTTCACGAACCGCCTGCGACAACCCCTCATCCATTGTAAACCGCTCACGCGACCAATCACATGAAACCCCAAGGCGACGCAACTGGTTTGCAATAACGCCTCCAGTTTCATAACGCCATTCCCAAATACGCTCAATAAACTTTTCTCTCCCCATTTCTTGACGCGTTGGCTCTTGGCGTTCTGCAAGTTGACGCTCCACTACCATTTGCGTAGCAATTCCAGCATGATCCATACCAGGCTGCCACAACACATTTCTGCCACGCATCCGCTGAAATCTAACTATTATATCTTGAATTGTCGTATTGAGCGCATGCCCCATATGAAGTGAGCCTGTAACATTAGGAGGTGGAAGCATAACGCAAAAAGGTTCTGCATCGCTTTTAGAACCAGCTCCCGCTTTAAAAGCCCCACGAGTCTCCCATCTCTTTGCAACCCGTTGCTCTATAGAGGAAGCATCATAGTTTTTTTCTAACATTCTATCCATCCATAACGCCGCTGAAAAACACAATATATGATCAAAACCTGATCAGAATCTCGTGAATCTCAGCCATTCACTAGAGAGCTCGCAAAATCGCAAACAAAATCCCCATAAAATGAAAAACATAAAAATAATTAAGACGATTTTTTAATCGCCTTCACAATCTCTTCACGCAAAATATCTTCCAGCAAAATAGGCAATTTAGACTGTAACCATTCTGCTATAGCCGGACGCAACACATCCTTTGCAATCTTTTCTGCAGAAGAAATACAATATGCAGACAATTCCACATGACCATCCCTTCCAGCGTCTGACTGTGATTTCCTTATCTCATCTTCATATTCTTTTGCTTTATAAACAGAATTCCGTTCTTCAGAAGAAAGCTTCATCTTTTGCATATCCATACCAACTGTATTATTTTCTGCCTCTATATCCTCTTTTTCTTGCGTTATCTTCCCCCCTTGATTTTCAGAAGAAAGACCAATACGATCAGCTAAAGCTTTCATAGCATCATCAACCGATAAGGTTGTATCATAAATACCCTCGGATGCAACTTCTGAAGCATTCACTGCAACATCTTCATTTAAAAAGTGATCAGATTGAACCGCATTTTCTTCGATTATTTCACGAATAGATGTTAAAATTTCATCCATACTTGGCTCACGTAACACGCTTGAACTCTGTACCATACTTTACAACCTCTCAAAGACGCAACAACAAATAGAATCATATTTCCAGTGTATGCAAAAGAATTATAAGATCAACATGCCTCCTACGATATTTTCAAATATGCTTGTCATAAAGAGGGCGCTACACACAGTTTTCTACACTTAGTAAAAATAATATCTCGCCGCAATATCTTTCAACATATTCAACTGTTGATTTACTAATCTTTTAAAAACTAAAATAATTTAATAAGATTCAAAGAGATACTTTTATGTATTATCGGATATATTTAATTGTTTTTAAACCTAAATAACTTGCAGTCAATTTACCAATAGAAGATTGAACACTATAGCTCGCCACAACAGCATTACGCTCTGCCATTGCAAGCGCAATCTGAGCATTAATCAATAGAGTACGAGAATTTAAAACATCCAGCGTCGTTGCTTGCCCTACGCGATTTTCTTGAACACGACCTTTCAGAGCAATTTCAGCAGCACGAACACTTTCACGGTAAGCAACAACAGATGAGCGTGCGCCCTCCAACTGAAACCAAGCAGAAGTAAGTGCTTGTCGCGTATTACTATGCGCCAAATCGAGTTGAAGCTGCGCCTGTCCAAGCTGTTCCCTTGATTGGCGAATTTGCGCAGACGTACGCCCTCCTTCAAAGATTGGGACACTTACTGACAACCCTATCGATTTAGAAACGCCATCTTCTCCAACCCCGCTGTAGATTCGATTATAAGATGCTGTTGCAGAAAAATCAACTTTAGGGAGCAATGCCCCTTCTTTCGCCTTTACATTATAAACACTCGCATCAACTAAATATTTAGCATAAAGGATTGCTGGATGCATCACAACGCTCATTTGGTAAGCCATATCAAGGTTGACGGGAAAATCTTTGGCTAGAGGTGGGCGTTTTAACTTTTCAGGATCAGAACCAATAACTTGTCGATACACTGCCTCTGCTGCTTTTACATCAGAACGAGCAAGACTCAGCTCTGAAACCGCCACGGAACGTGCAGCTTGAGCTTGAGCAAGATCAACATGCCCTCCTTCACCCACATCAAATTTTGCTTTATTAGAACGAACTTGTTCCTCAAGAGCTGCCAAATTTTCTCTCCGAAGATCGGCAACACGACGTGCGTGATAGACATTAGCATAAGCGGTCACCGCCTCTAGAAACGTATTTTGTTCAACATTACGAAGATATTCACGCTGAGCCTGCAACTTAACTTGAGCTGAAGAAAAGATATTTTGCGTGATAAAACCATCAAATAATCTTTGATTTAATCTCACTCCTATAGATCCAGAAGTGACATAAGGACCTGTAAAAGACTTATTGCGCCCATAGTTCCCAACCCCCTCAACTTGTGGCAATAGCCCCGATCGCGCAATGACAACATCATCACTGGATATACGCACAGCTGCACGTTCACTATTCAACTTAGCATTATATTTATAAGCCTTAGAAAAGGCATCCATCAATGTTTCAGCACAAACAGCCTCTGATAGAAAAACACTCAACACCAGCAATAAACACGCCTGAAACTTCTTGTTTACTCTAAACATAATACACACAATAACAAACCCCAAATAAATTACAAAATTATCTTTTATTCACAAAACAAACAAGCACTAAAACACAAAACCAGGTGTTTTGAAAAAACAAGGAAGAGGCTTTACAGCGAGGTTAAAAGCACGACGAGCCGAGATGATCCCATCTTCTTTTATATAGATTTGTGCAACAGCAGCATTTCCATGCCCTTCAACCACAACAAGACGTCCACAGTCTTTCATTTGATCAAAGATACCTTGAGGAATAAAATCAACAGATCCCTCAATGAAAATCACGTCATAAGGTCCCTCAACGGCATATCCTTTCTCTAATGGACCATGAACGACAACCACATTATCACATTGATTCCGTTCTAAAGCTTCAAGAGCACGTTCAAAGAGAGATTTATCACTTTCCAGCGCAATCACAGACCCTGCAAGTTTTGCAAGCAACGCTGCACAATAACCACTATTTGCACCAATATCTAAAACAACATCTGATGATTTTACAGCGGCAAGCTGTAGTAATTTCGCTAGAGACGCAGGTTTCATCAAATAGCGTGCAGGAACCCCATCTTGCTCTGGACATAGAACAATATCAGTATCAAGATAACTTAACACTTTCATATCTTCCGATACAAAATCTTCACGAGATACCGTTAAAAAGGCTTCAAGAACTGATAAATCCGTTACATCGACTGTACGAATTTGATTGTCAACCATTTTGCGACGAAGCTCAGCAAAATCTGCAACCATAACGAATATTTTCTCCTAACCTACAAAAAACAAACAAAACAGCGACAATAAGGGATAAAGATCTCTTAAACTATGGGCGTTATAAAAAAGGATACTACAGTCAACAATTAGATTTTAACTGTATAATCTCTCATACAAAAGTGTCTTCACAAGAATAGAGGGAAATAATCTATTTTCCTATACCTCATCTCCCTTAAAAGCCGTTTCGTTTAAAATCGGCTGGAGGCCTCGCCCGGAATCGAACCGGGATACAAGGATTTGCAGTCCTCTGCGTAACCATTCCGCCACGAGGCCTCGTCAACAAACATAAAGGTTTCAATAAGGGAAGGCAACGCATCCGTCAAGGTGTAGAAATATTCTCTCGCCTTTTTTCCTCTTATTACACAATTTATCATATTTTTTTAAAAAAAGTAATTTTATCCTTTGCAAATCAGTATTGCTTTGCTATAGCCTTTTCAACGAGATGATTGGGCACCATTCCCCGGTAGCTCAGCGGTAGAGCAACCGGCTGTTAACCGGTTGGTCGCTGGTTCGAATCCGGCCCGGGGAGCCACTTTTCTTTTATTCCACGTAGTTTATTGTTTTTTCTAAAGTTTTTAGACATGAGGGATTCGTTAATAAAAGTAATGGAATAGGATTTTTGCAATAAAGTAGAAACGCAATATCCTACCGGATGTATTTTTGCAATGAACGCAAAAAGCAATTGATTCATTTTAAATACTTTTTTCAAACTACCGCGCCTTTATAAGAGGACACTGCAATTATTTGCACATTATAAATTACGATTTCTTTCATCAGAGATGAATTATTAAGCTCCATCAGCAATGAATCGGTCTCATATATTTTTTCCCAAAGAAAGAATGATTTGTACTCAATAAAGGAATTAAACTTAAAAACCTGCTCATGAAGCAATCATTTTGAAAAATGAAAGAAACAACAATCAAGGTCATATATTATCTCCATACACCCCACATAACCTCCTCCCCATCCTAAAAGCAAAAAAACATAAAACAAGTCTGTAAACACTCCGACGTCTTATCTAACAGGTTATTTCTCCTGCTAACCACTTCAACGCTTTACAAACAACCTTGCCTTGTTCACCACACTGTCATAAAACATTTAATACATAAAATCTTATAGGCTTTATATCCCCCAAATAATAGTTTTACAGTAAAAACCAAGATAACGAGCTAAATTGTTAAGAATCCTGGGAAAGCCTTCAGAAATCATGACATTCTCGCTATTGTATTATGCAGTCACATGCTTTTTTAAAGAGATATCTCTTAAATCCGCCAAGACTCTTTCACAATGACACCCGTAAATGGTATAAAATGAAATCGATTGATCAGCCCCATCTTTATTTATAATAAAAGCCATACCATCGTACTATTTTCCAACTCTCAATCTCAGCAATCCCCCATTGCCTTGGAAAGAGTTTATAAAAATTATTTTATTTATTTTTCAAATGATTATCTATATGACAACTTCACACATCACGTGCAAGCGAATACTTTTGATTGATCCGCATAAATAACTTCAAAATGAAAAAAATACGATATAATGAATTATTCAATATATAAAACAATGAGTTATTATTAGACATCAATTTTAAAATTAAAAGTTATCATTAAAGATAAAACACATCCTTTATAAAAATAGTTTTATATAAATAAAATCTACTTTTATTCCCATTTAAAAAAAATAGGAATAAAGCAAATAAATAATTGCCTCTACAATAAAGATTTTTAATAAATCCAAAAAGTTAGAAGTTTTCATTTCTAAAAAATGAAAACCTCTAAAGGATCTTCTTACTTTGACAAGAGTATTTTATAGCTCTTTTCAATTGAGAATAAATCAACAAAAGTAAAAAATCTCCAGTACATGATCTTTTTTCAAGACTTTATCTAAGCAGCCCTCTTAACTGATTTTCGAAAACGAAGAGGCTTTGCACGCTTTACTACTGCTTTTGCTTTTTTATGCCTCTCATTTTGAGGTGAAGAATTCTTTCGTTGCAACTGTGCAGCATCATCTTTTCGACTTACAAACTGTTTTTGACGTTTAGATTTTTTAAAACGGCGTTCCTTATCATTTGCTTTTTCTCTACTTTCTCGCACAATTGGCTTTTCTGGAAACGCTGCAAATTGTTCTGGAACAGACTCAGCCACCAATTTCATACGAATCAAGCGCTCTATAGCACGCAAGCGGGACCTTTCTGTCTTCTCATCAAAAAGCGTAAGTGCTTCACCTGATGCACCATTGCGTCCTGTACGACCAATACGATGCACATAACTTTCAGCTTCATCTGGTAAGTCGTAATTAATAACGTGGCTTATCCCTGGTATATCAATACCGCGTGCAGCAATATCTGTTGCCACTAGGATCTGCACAGATCTTTCACGAAAAGCTTTTAAAGCAGACTGGCGAGCACCTTGTGATTTATTTCCATGAATTGTTGCGACTAAATATCCTACCTTTTCTAAACTACGTGTGACAGCATCTGCCCCATGTTTAGTTCGAGTAAAAACAATAACCGAATCAAAAGCTGGATTTGTCAAAAGTTTACTTAAAACATTCTTTTTTTCATTCGTAGGAACACAATATAATTTTTGGCAAATCTCTACAGCCGTAGTACCTTGAGGAACAACTTCAATTTTAACCGGATCATTGAGCAAACATTTTGCAAGCACAGCAATTTCCCTCGGCATTGTTGCAGAAAAGAGTGCTGTCTGACGCTCTTGATGCAAAAGCTTTGCAATTTGCTTAACATCATGAATAAAACCCATATCCAACATACGATCTGCTTCATCCAAAATCAAAAAACGAGATTGGGAAAGATCAACACACTTTTCACGAACAAGATCTCTTAAACGCCCTGGAGTCGCTATCAAAACATCCACACCTGCTTCCATACGTTTAATTTGTTTTAAACGTGATACGCCCCCAAAAATAAGACATGTTGAAAGATGTGCTCCTTTCGCCGTAGTGCGAATCGTTTCATCAATCTGCACAGCAAGTTCACGCGTTGGAGCTAAAATCAAAGCGCGTGCAGTTTTAGGGCAGCGTTTATCACCTAAAGCCAAAATCTGACTTAAAATAGGCAAACTAAATGCCAAGGTTTTTCCAGAACCTGTCTGAGCAACACCTAAAATATCGTGTCCTTTCAACATCACTGGAATAGCTTGTTCTTGTATAGGTTTAGGTTTACTCATCCCAGCAATGAGTAAATTTTTAATCAAAAGAGTAGGCAAACCTAACTTTGTAAAAACATTTTCTTCTTTTATAGGCAAAATAAAATCTTTCCTTAGCTGAAGAACTCAAAAGAAGTAACCATCTGAACTCTCCACTCAAGAATCCGCGCAAGAGAAATCCCTGACATTTTAAATGAAGCAACGCCTAAAAAGCGGCTTGCGCAACTCATGAACACCTTGAAATCAAGATAAAGGCGTATAAACCTCACTTTACAAAAAGCCAACAAACCAGCCTAAATGCCTTCATCTCTATTATCTTTGGATTATGATAAAAAAGCAAGAACTTTACGAAATACATTTATCATGAATAAAAACAATATTTAGATCGTTTACTTTTTGATGATTGTGTCCATCGGTAAATGTACCTTGATAAAATCAGGATAAATCTCGAGAAAAACTGGATTTTGTAAAGTTTTTTGACCGCCATAAATTAAATACCATTGGTTTTTATCAAAAATCGCCAAAGTTTTATATTGAATGATGCGATCTTTCATCTCAAGAACTGTTGGAATTAAAGCATACAAAGTACCGTTATCAGTTTGTAAATACTCTATATTTTCTTTATCTAAACAATAAGCACCAGAAGGCAACCCCTCAAATTTCTTATGCAACTGTTGAAGAAAATCACTACGTAAAGCACTCTCTGTTGTATTCAATCGATGTGCCATCTCTTTATAAAGCCGCTCAGGCATATAACGAGAAATAGGCATAAAATCCCCATTTTTTATAGCATTATTGACATCAACAACGACTCTTGAAAGTTCATCTTTTTGTACTATTGTTGGCTGAGATGCTAAACTCTGTTGATTAACAATCAAAAAGAAAAATAGACTCAGCACCGAATAAAAAATAGGTTTCATCATTATACTTCTTGTTTTAGTAAAATTTCAGTTTCTCAAATAACAAAATCAAATAACGTTTGATCATCAGTAATATCACGATAACGCCAACCTAACGCTTGAAATTTTTCCTCTAAAAGACAAAAATTACCGTATTTTTTTGTTTCAATCGCAACCAATACAGAACCAAAGTTTCTCGCTGACTTTTTAAGATATTCAAAACGTACGATATCATCATCTGGTGATAATGTGGAAAGAAAATGACGCAATGCACCAGGATGTTGCGGAAAACTAAAAATAAAATATTTTCTCAACCCTTGGAAACGTAAAGAACGCTCTTTAATTTCTGGCAAACGCTCAAAATCAAAATTACCTCCTGAAATAACGAGAAGAATTTTTTTCCCCTTTAACTCTTGAGGAGGAATACTGTTAAGCGCATCAATCGATAAAGCACCAGCCGGTTCCAGAACCACACCTTCAACATTAAGCATTTCAACCATCGTAGAACAAACGCGGTTTTCAGGAACCGTAATGACAGAATCAGGGGGAAATTGCTTTAGAATTGTATAGTTTAGAGCACCAATTTCAGCCACAGCAGCACCATCTACAAAAGTGTCAATGCTTTCAAGCTTGACGCGTTTTCCACTCTCCAAACAAGCAAGCAAACTTGCAGCTCTTTGCGGCTCAACAAAACGAAGCTTTGTTTTCCAACCATATTCATGTAAAAACTTGCTCACTCCACTTGCCAAACCACCCCCCCCTACCGGCACAATCATCAAATCTGGCTCACTTTCTCCATTGAGTTTTTTCCATTGTAAAGCAGCTTCACAAAGCACTGTTGCCTGCCCTGTAATAATGCGAATATCATCGAAAGGTGGAGCCATTACACCACCGCTCTCTACGACAAAGGATTGCGCAGCTTCATAACATTGATCAAATGTTTCACCAACCAAACGAATATCAATGAATTCTTTACCAAAAATACGTGTTTTTTCAATTTTTTGTTGTGGCGTTGTCATAGGCATGAAAATCACGCCTTTACGTTTAAAATAACGACAAACAAAAGAAACCCCTTGCGCGTGATTCCCCGCTGAAGCACAAACAAATGCAGAATCTGGTGATATACAGCTAAGCATTTCTGAAACAAAATTGAAAGCACCACGAATCTTATAAGACCGCACCGGTGTTAAATCTTCACGCTTTAAATAAATTTCTGCATCATACTTTTGACTAAGAAAATCATTTCTTTGAAGTGGTGTTTCAGCAAACACGTGATGCAATCCCACCATAGCTTTTGTGACGTCTTGAATAAATTGACTCATAACACTAATCATTTCATACTTTATTTACATTATAAAAGCTTTTTCTATCGATAAAGGAAACTATTGTCAGTCAAAATTTCACTAAAAAATGAAAAATGTTTCTTTTGTCATTAATTCTTGATTCAATAAAAGATATAGCTTATGAGAGAACTCACATCGCGGACGTGATGAAAACGGTAAACATAGCAGACTTAAAATCTGCCGGTCGAAGACCTTGCGGGTTCAAGTCCCGCCGTCCGCACCAGATTATCTTAATCTCTCTTATTTTCCAATGATTTATTAAAAATCAAAAAAAATTAAAGCACCTTCTAAACCACCTTTCGTAACTTTATTATAACGCTATAAGACGGCACCGCGGTGGTACTAAAATACGAATCATTGCTGCTTTTTGAGGTACCTTTTTAGCACTTTGACCTCCTCCTCGTCTTTATAGGATGGAGAGGCAATCAATATTGCTAATTTGGGATTGGCTTATACTCTTCATGACTCTTGTAAAACGACGCAAAAGCTCAGAAAAGAGATAGATGCAAAAGACAAAATAATAGATAAAGAAGCTGAAATAATACGTGCACAAAAAGATGTGATTCAAAAACAAGAAGAGTTAATTCGAAAATCAACTGCTTCTAAGATTATTTTTCCTCGAATGGCAGTAAAAAATTGGCCCAAAAGTAGTTTCAAGTACTTTCTCACGACCATTTTTTCAAAACAGGCAATCACAACACGCTCTGTCATAGCGCACATATAAATACGCAACAGCCTTCATGGGGGAAGATGATCATCAATACACAAACCGTTCTCTGCCTTGATCTAGATCTAAGACAGGCTGGGCGATTTCTCGTGTAGACAGCAGTATAACAAGTGGCACTTGTCAATTTTGAATTTTTTCGTTTTCAAGGCGATAGTAGGCGCTATTTGCGTTTTCAGCAATGGCTTACAAAAATGAAGATCACAACAGATAAAGTCAATGCCTCACAAGAAAAGATGATTAAGACGGTGTGTGCAAAAGAATACAATCCAAAAGATGACAACGAAGCAAATGCTTTAGCAATTTTATATTTAGTTAAAGAAGGGAATGCGCATGTCTAATGCAATGCCATGGATAAGATTCCTTTTGAATGACTGGAACAGTGAGATAGATGGAATGACATGAGAACAAAGGGGCATTTATATAACGCTTTTCATTCGCATATATGACAAAAAAGCACCAATTAAAACAGATTTTGAAATGCTTGCCCGCGCTTGCAATTGCTCGCAAAAAAGTTTGCAACTATTGTCGAATATCTCATGAAGAATGGTAAATTTCTTGAGAAAGATAATGGTTTGTCGAATACGCGCATTGAAGAAGAGCTAAAAGATTTTACTGATAAAAAAGCGCCCATATCGCAAATTCATAGTGAGGCTGGAAAAAAGGTGTACAATAAAAAACGCTATAAAAAACATTTTAATGATTTTGCTGAAGCAAACGCTAAGCAAAATCAAGCTATAAAGAACCAGAATAAGAATATATATAAACTAAAACTATCATTTTAGCAAAAAAAAACTGCTTCTGAAAATTTAGAAACAAACGAACAGGTTGACGAACTAACATAGGTTGCTGCTGTTGAGACCACATCAGAGCAAATCGAAATGGGTGTAGAAAACCAACCTTCCATTCACGAGCAAGAGAACATTACGAAAAAAGCTAAACGGGTTAGAAATGACAGTGGCTGTCGTACCCCTGATGATTTCGAACCTGTTTATGATTTCGCAATCGAAGAGGGATTGCCTCCAGAGCGTATCAAAGCCGAAATGGCAAAATTTCGAGATTTTTGGAAAGCTAGAACAGGCAAAGATGCACGCAAAACGGATTGGAAAGCAATGTGGCGCAACTGGGTGCAAAAAGCTATCGAGGATTTAGAGAACGGAAAAAACTATGGAAATCACTCTCAAAGGCAAAAAAGTGTAGATGAACGCATCTCAGACAGTATCCTTGATATCGGGCCTCGAGGTCACTTTGAAACACATTCACGAGATGATAACTCTGGAGTTTCCTTTAGTTTTGAAAAGTGGCAAGCATTGACACAACAGCAGGAAGCGATTGCCTTAGAAGCGTGTGATCAACTTCACGAATTGTTTTCAATAAAAGTGAGTAAAGAGGACATAACCAAGGCAATTCGGATGCTTTCGGTGTGGTTTAAAAATTTCGCAACAGACAGATCATGAAGGTATGGCGCTTACCTATGGAATGGTTTTGGAAAGTGTTTCTGCGTGGTCACTCATAAAAACGGTTAAACGGATTTTATGCGATGAGTTAGAAGGTTTATCGGATACGTTTTTTCCAAGCACTCGTGAGTTAGTAAGATTATGTCGTGATTTGAAAAATAGTCTTTTGACGAAAGCCAATCTTGTACACTAGGCTGTTTTGAACACCCGTGAAAAAAGGCTGAAAGAAAAGGCAATGAGAGAGAATTCAAGACCACTCACGTTGGTTGAAAAGCAAGTGAAAAACACTGCAAATTAGCAAACTAATGAAAATTGCTGATCGTTTTGTGATTGGATGTGCATTTAAATCGACAAAATGGCACCGTACAGAGTGATTTAAAGATTTTATGATAAAAAACCTATCTTATAAAACGCTCTGTACGGTCAAATTTGAGGCAAATAGACAAATTTGTAAAATTAGGATTAAAGCATGTTCATTTTAAAACATCTATTCTTAAAAAACCGTAAACAACCCATGCGAAAGAGGTTTGTTGCAACGGCAGTGGGTATGTCCCATGGGGGATGGGACAGAGGAGTATTTTTACAACCTCTACAAATACGAAGACGGTACAAAAGAGTGTAAAAAGTTTGATGGTGATCAGTATTACAAAACACCTAAAAATGCGGATTTTAGTACCAAAGCGCAAGTAAAAGCATGGGTTTACGGTGGTGATATTCCGAAAAGCATTCTCAATTACGAACCTCTTATAGACGAAGATCAACAGAGAGATCAAAAAATTATCGAAAACCGCAAGAAATAAATATGTTTACAGATAAGCAGCTAAGAGCCTTGTTTGGTATTATAACTTTTATATTTTTATGTTTTTCAGAAATTAAAAAAATATTGACTTTATTCAGAGTATATTGCGTATTACTCTAAATGCGCTTCTTAAACATTTGCACAAAAGCATTAAAAGCTATTGAATCATGGACTTTATGTTATATTTTTATATAATATTAGAGAGGGCGTTTTATGCACAACAAAATTACGTAAAGTTGGAGGATCCGTTATGCTCTCTATACCGCCTGCATTGTTTGATGTTCTTCATCTTACTGAAAATATGCAAGTGGGTTTGGCTATTGATAATGGACAATTGGTTGTAAAACCACAAATATCGCAAAATTACACTCTTGAAGAATTGTTAGCCGAATGTAATCCTTCGGACGATTTTGCGGATAAAGATGTAGAGTGGTTTGATGCTAAGCTTATTGGCAGAGAGCTCTTGTAATGAAGCGAGGTAAAATTTGGTTTGTATCGCTTGACCCAACCTCTGTCTATGAGAAAAAGGAACGCGTCCTGTACTGATTGTGTCACCGGAGGCGTTTAATCGTTTAACAAAAACACCCATTGTTTTGCCCATTACGAGTGGAGGAAATTTTGCTAGAATAGCAGGCTTTGCTGTTTCATTGGTGGGAACAGGGCTGCATACAACAGGTGTGATACGCTGTGACCAACCGCGTGCTTTAGATATAGTAGCGCGTAATGGAAAAAGAATGGAAACTATTCCATATATAATTATGGATGAAGTCTTAGCAAGGTTATCAACATTTCTTACTTGAATTTTTTCTACACTTTTAAATGTTTAAAAACACCAACTTTAGGTAAAAAGTAAAAAAGCATAAGATCATGATTTTTTTCTGCTGACAATCAGCTAATCAATTTTTCACAGAATAAAAATCAATATTTGACTAATGATGTCATTAATTATGACTCAAAAGGAGCCATAATGAAAGCTGTCATCACTACGTCAATGTGTGTTGTTGGAGACAATAAAAGCGCTGTTCGCTTTGAACCATTACCCCCAATAATCCATTTGTTGAAGTTTCTAATCAGGTCTACGCACGTCTCAAGCGCGCCAATGCTGCAAAACCTTTTGTTGACGTCAAAACAACAGCAAAACCTGAAAAGACAGTTGAACAAATTAAGCAAATAGAACAAGAAGCCACACAAACATCAACTGAATCAGCAGCCGAAGAAATTCCACCCGAAAAACCAAAAGCTTCTAAAGTTTCCAAGTCATTAACACCTACCCCCAAAAAGGCTTAGACGTTGAAGTTAATCATCCACCAAAAATGGTATCTTCAACAGGTGAAGGATACCTTCACCAGTCTTCAAGCACCACACCTTAATTGGGCTTTGCGTAATGCTCTAAACACCGCAGCAAAACAGTCGAACGCTTTACTGAAAAGCAAATTGCCGATGTTACATCTGCCCAATCAAAGCATGTTAAGCAAGGTATTTATATTAAAGAAAAGGCGACAGCAAGGTTTCTTGAGACAGATATCATTGGTTCTGGAACACCGATACTTCTTAAATTTTTTAAAGCAAAAGAACAAAACGCGGCGTGACTTACACAACTGTTTGGAAAAAAACAAATCTTGCCCATGTTTTTATCAAGGATGGGAGTTTTCCAAAGCGTGTTGATTTAAAAAAGATGAAGGGTAATGTTTTTCAAAGAGCGGATGGAGATCAATTCCCCATTGCAAAACAAGAGGAACCCTCAATTGCTAGGGTGATGTCAAAGCCAGAGATTACAAGTGCTATTGCACAATATGCCAATGAAAGATTAACCAAAAATATACAGAGACAACTTTCTCGTCAAGAATACGCTGCTAATAAGAAAGGCTAGATCATGTTCTCAAGCTTTATCTATATCTTACATATCCTTATGAGTTTATGCATTACACACTTTGATTGCAATTTTAAAAACAGATTATCACTTATGCTTTGTTTTTCCATAAAAAAGTCAATAAAATCAATATAAAAGGTACTTCCCAGCGGGTTGGCTTCGTTGCGGAACAGGCTAGTGCGAACTATCGCTAGCGACAGAATTTTCAATTTGACTGTACATTGTACACTTAACTCATTGATAGATAACAATTTCAATATGTACACTGTACAGTATGTGAAACGTTTTCTTAGCAAAAAGTAATTTTTGTTGCTGAACAATTCTATAGTAATAGGTATTTTCGAATCAGGTGCCTCAAAACAACTAGCGGATTAGTTGCCGAAATAACTAATCTTCCGCAATTTAAAAGCTTTAACTCATTGTATGCTACATGCATATAATAGCTTTGTCAGGTGTGGCTATACTATATAACACCCTTCGGGGAAAGGCGTAACGACGGACTAGATGCCGTTTTTCTTAGTGCCCAGCACTCTTTTAGAGTGTCATTAAGGAACGTCTAATCGATAGGAGTTCATTATGAACATTCTTAAAAATATCAGAACAAGTCATTGATCCGAAAACCGTTCAAACTGTTAATGCGCGTGAATTGCATACGTTTTTGGAAGTTAAATCGGAATTTAGAAATTGGATAAAAAATCGCATTGAGGAGTACAGCTTCCTAGAAAATAAGGCCTTTATAAGTTTCGCTAAAATTTTAGCGAAACCTAAAGGTGGTCGTCCAAGTACAGAATATCACATCATATTAGACATGGCGAAAGAGCTCTCAATGGTTGAACGCAATGAGAAAGGACGCCAAGCACGCCATTATTTTATTGAATGTGAAAAGAAACTAAAAAGCCAATCTACTAATTATGATAGTGATAAACGCTTTGATGATTTTACTATCTTCGCCAACATGTTTTGACAAATTATTCTAAAATCATAGGTATCATCTTTGGTCGTCTTTTAAAAATAGATGAAATCAAAAAAGAGCTTGATCATTACAAATAAGTTACAAAAGAAGCTAAGCGCGTTTTAACAAGATCTGTCGTGAAACTGCTTAGATTTAAAGGAATATGACATACCTCCCCGTTCTCAAAAATGGGGAGGTGGTTTAAAGATCAAGTTTTGAATGGGAGCCCAAACGCATTAAAATCAATCGATCTTGACCAATCAAGCGATAAATCAACACTCTAAGTCAGGTCGAATATGGTAATCTCGATAATTGCTCCAATTCCCAGTCAATGCATGGTCATGATATCGAGGTTCTAAAGGCGGGTCATTTGCTAATGCTGCAATGATTTGGCGCAAATCAGTATCTAAAAGATGCCGATACCGTCCTTTCATTTCACGATTGAAATCACGTTTGAAGATGGTGGTACGTTCAATCGTCCGCATAGAGATCATCAAATAATTCATCTACAGAATGAAACTTTTTTAAGTTGCCCTCATCCAATTCAGCAAAAGCCGCTATGGTTTCCGCATTGGGTTGAAACAAAAAGGATGGAATAGCTTTATCTTGCGCAATGCGTGTCATCAATACTCTCACGACATCACTTACTGATAAACCAGAGGCTTGAATAACTTGACTAGCAACATTTTGAATTTCTTCTGGTACACGCGCTTGAACCATACGACTGGCAGCCATGATGACTTCTCCTTTCTCAATTGTACTTCAATGTAATACAATTGAAGTATAATTTCAACTGTAAAGCATCATTTTTTAAAGTGGAGAGGTGGTTGATTTAGCAACCGCTTGCTTTTTTAGACTTTCACCCACGTTTACGGCGTTCTTTTGTTACATATTTAAAGAAAGAGGGTGGTAAAACATCTTTAGCTGGCTTTAGACGTGCACGTTCTTCATCTGTCAATGATGGAGAATCCACAGCTTCCAAATCTTCTTTTGTATAGCCACATCTTATTTTAAAGTTTTTTTTGAAAACCAATAATTCTCGTGTGACTTGAAGCGTTTCCGTTTGCATACCGGAATATACACCCGATTATACCGGATCGTCAATTATCTGTTATGCCGTCAAACCTCAAGAGTGGAAAGATCATTAAACCCTACATTCAAATTTATTGATTTTGGCAAATTCGTCTGCTTTTTCAGTTTGTAATATACTAACGTCATAAGCAGCTTGCATGTTAAGCCAAAATTCAGCAGTAGTATCAAAAAAATAGGCTAATCTTAATGCTGTATCTGGAGTCACTGGACTATTTTCCGCAATAATACGTTCTATCCTCGTGCGTGGAACATTTAATGCTTTTGCAAGGGCATAAGCAGAGAGAGCATATTCTTTTAAATATTCCTCCCGTAAAATTTCTCCGGGATGTATAGCAATATAATTTTTCATCTCGACCTCCTACAGATCAATGATAATCTACGATTTCAACTTCATAGGCGCCATTAGAACGCCATTCAAAACAAATACGAAACTGGTCATTAATACGAATAGAATATTGACCTTTACGCTCTTCTTTCAATGCTTCTAAACGATTTCCTGGAGGACTGCGCAAATCTTTGAGGTCAACTGCTTTATCGAGCATAAACAATTTTCTTTGGGCTATACGTACTAGAGTTGTTGGAAAACCTTTAAGCGGATTACCTTCTAAAAGATCTTTACAACGCTTATCCGCAAAAGATTCAATCACCAAATCACCTTCATTCGCTCTTTCTATATATCATAGCATGATACTAATCTAAAAAAAGAATGAATGTTGAAAAATATTTAGCAATAGGTGCAAAATGACCAAGAAGCATCGTGAGGGTCTATCGGTTCGTGCGTTTGCGAAGAAGATGGGTGTTTCACATAATGCGGTGGTTTCTCGGATAAAGACAGGTAAATTTGATGCGGCTCTTTTTGAAGATGGTTCTGTCAATGAAGCCCTTGCAACAGCTATCTGGAATGAGAATCCAACAAAGTGCCCTGCTCCATTTTTAGCGCCTGATGGTCAACCGCGGACAAAGATCAAACAAGCCTCTACAGATGGAGCCAATGAATACAAGATAAAACTGGAGCGAATGCAAGTTGCCCTTGAAAGCGAAAAGATTGCACTTGAACGATTGCGCGAAACCACTGTTGATCGAGAAGAAATGAAAAAGGCAGCTCGTGAGTTTGGAAGAGCGCACCGTGATGCTATGTTGAATTTTCCTCATCGTTTTGGTGCAAGCATTGCTGCACAAGTTGGATGTGATGCGGCCAGCCTTATTGGTGCTATTGATTACACTATGAGAACCGCTTTGCTTGAGGCGGTTAATATTCCAGTGCCTTTTCATGATCCTCATTCTCCAGAGTTAGAGAACTTGCAAGAAACGAATAATGGATGACAATGCAGTCGAAGAATTTTTCGCCCATGCCAATAATGCAAGACAACCGGACCCACCGTATACGGTTTCGCAATGGGCGGATAAGAATAGATACCTTAGCACCGTAGCAAGTGCTGAACCTGGATTGTGGAGAACAAAGCGGACCCCCTATTTGCGCGAAATCATGGATAATCTTTCCTCCTACGTGCCAATTGAAACAACTATTGTCATGAAAGGGGCGCAAGTTGGCATGTCAGAGGCAGGATTAAATTTCTGCGGTTATGCTATTCATTATAGTCCAGGACCTGCCCTTTATGTGATGCCAACGGTTGAGACAGCCAAAAAGCTTTCAAAGACGCGGCTTGATCCTATGATTATGGCAAGTCCAGTTTTAAGTGAACGCATAGCCCCAGCACGAGCACGTGACAGCGGGAATACCATGTTTTCGAAAGAGTTTGATGGTGGGGCATTGATGCTTACAGGAGCAAACAGTGCAGCTGGTTTGCGTTCCATGCCTATTCGTTATCTGATTTTAGATGAGGTGGATGCCTATCCTCTCAGTTTTCTTTGAAAGCGATTTTTTGCCTATAGAAATGTCGTTAAAATGTGGCTTTTTGCTTTTCACTTTCAAGTCCCCCGCTGGGCGCGAGCACCCTCGCATTAGTATTCCGAGAGCCTGAAAGTACTGAGTTCGAGTCAGATTTTTTGCTTTTAGTGCTCACCGCACCTAGACATAGAAAAATATCCCATAATTCCGAGACACCCACAGAGTGGGCTCATTTATGATCGAACTTTAGGGCTTTCAACCCCTACTGATCGCTGCGTAGACGAGCAAAATCACTCTTTAAGTAATAAAGTAATTTCAGGAAATTGGCAATCAAAATTAAAATAATCTCAAAGACTATAAGATTGGGCACTCTTCAAAAGAGGATAATGCGAAGAACTGTCATCATGGTTAGTCATCAACCCACATAATGCTTCTTTTTCAGAAACCGCACAACGCGATATAAGAAAAAATGTTGTTTGCAAAGTTCTCTCTTGCCTATACAAAGAGAAAATGAAAAATTTGGAGGGCGCCCTATGATAAATGACATCTACTGTGTTGGATACAATTATGTTGAACATGTTCATGAACTAGGTAATGTTGTTGAAGATGAACCTGTTATCTTTAGCAAGCCAAAAAGTTCACTCGTTTTAGGCAATGAAATTTATCTCCCTAATTTTTCCAAAGAAATACATTTTGAAACTGAAATTGTGCTCAAAATCTCAAAGGACGCTTTCATGATCATGGAGGCAGAAGCAGAAGAATGCTATGATGCCGTAGCAATAGGTCTTGATCTCACAGCGCGGGATTTGCAAACAAAACTGAAAGAAAAAAAGCTTCCTTGGCTTTTATCGAAAGGATTTAAAGGCGCTGCATACGTCTCTGACTTCATAAACAAGGAAAAAATAAACAACCCAATAACCTTTGCAATGAAGTTGAATGGCGAAACAAGACAAGTTGGCAATACGAAAAATATGATCTTTAACTTTGAGAAGATAATCTCATTTTTAAGTCACTACATTCAGCTAAGACGTGGTGATCTCATATACACAGGCACTCCACAGGGTGTAGGAAAACTTTCTCAGTTTGACAGAATAGAATTGTATCTCGAAAATCAATTAATTTCAGAGCTAAAAGTAAAATGAATCATCAAATACTGACCTTTTTCATTGTTTCATTTTTTTTAGTCATCTCACCGGAGCCGAATATGGCCCTTATCATCGATAATGCAACGAGATTGGGAAGAAAGAACGCATTTGTAAACGTTTTAGGATTGTGTACAGCAACATATGTGCATGGGGCATTTTCCACACCTAGGTGTATCAGCGCTCATTCTCAACAACAAAACGCTGTTTTTTTTAGTAAAACTCATGGGTGGCAGCTATTTATTATACATGGGCTTTAAATCAATTAAATCTGGAATACACAGCTTAAATTCAAAAGAAAGAAGTTCAACGAATGAAAAGCATGCTACGAGTGAAACAAAGCTTTTAACCAGCTATATGGACGGTTTTTTGACACAAATACTAAACCCCAAAGTATCTATATTTTACATAGCAGCTTTTCCAAAATTCTTAGCTTCTGGAGGTAGCATTAAAAAAGGTTTTGAACTTGTCACAATACATTCTTTCAACATCTTTGCATGGTTTACTTTAATGACCATTTTTATATCATTTGCCAGTACCGCCTTAAAAAAGCAGCGGGTAAAAGGCTCGATTAACATTGCGACAGGAACAGTTTTATCTTTGATAACAAATTGTAAAGTTAATAGAGCAATCTTTTCCTGATTCTGTCTCTCACTATGAATAGCTCAATCTCTAACAGAGCTTATACAATCCCCAGTTCTTTTTTTCTTCATATAACTGAATTACGTTGCATTTCTTTATCATACTCTCAAGGACGTTTGTGTAAACAATGTGAGTTTCTCGCAATATTTTATAAAATGTTACCAATATCTAAACAAAATCCTTATTCATCACTTTAAAAAAATAAGCTATGATATTCCTCTTTTCGTTTATGAAACAAAAGTAACTTTTTGATTTATGATAGCACCATACAAACAAAAAAATGATTTAAAAATCATTTTAATTTTCCATTAAAAATTGTTTCTTAAACTAAGATGAGAACTCTCGAGTGCTATTTGAGCAAAAAGTAAACTCTCACCATTATGAATAATAATAAATAATGCACTGATTACAAATAATAAGTTTCAAAAAATTATAAAAACTCCTGACAACTTTCTGAAATAATTTTAAAAGCCCCACGTCTTTTAATGAACAATTAATTTGTTATTCATAACAATAAAAAGCTCCCCATTCAAATATCTGTTACGTTATTTAAGAGGAAAACATTCTCTTTTTTCAAAACCATATTCCTAAAACATATTCTTTTCTTTATCCACACAAAATCATAAAAAACGTTTTTTTCCTTTACACCTCATTTATATCATGCTTCGATACAAAATAATGCTTTTTTAGTGTAATTTAATCTCAAAATAATTAAAGGGAACCCCCAAAAAATGAGCTACAAACAAAATTTAAAAGATAATTCTCAGAATAAGTTACAGCGTGGACTACACAACCGACATGTACAACTTATAGCCATTGGTGGTGCTATTGGAACAGGTCTCTTCATGGGGGCAGGAAAAACAATTAGTGTAGCAGGTCCTTCCATCATACTCGTTTATGCTATTATCGGTTTTGCTCTATACTTTGTCATGCGTGCTATGGGAGAATTGTTGCTTTCTAATTCACAATACCGATCTCTTATTGATTTTTCAACCGATATGCTAGGACCGGGAATCGCTTTCTTTGTTGGCTGGAGCTATTGGTTGAGCTGGGTTGTAACTGGAGCTGCTGACATTATTGCCATCATCACTTATATGAACTTTTGGTGGCCAACACTCAATCCATGGTTTACCGTTTTTACCTGCATTAGTGTCTTTTTAATCTTTAACCTCTTTGCCGTGAAACTATTCGGTGAACTTGAATTCTGGTTTGGTCTTATCAAAGTCGTCGCAATTTTAGCATTAATTGTTGTGGGATTTTATATGATCGTTACGGGCTTTACCTCTCCCAATGGTACGGTTGCTTCTCTCAATCACGTATGGAACGATGGCAATATCTTTCCGCGAGGAATGACAGGTTTTTTTGCTGGATTTCAAATTGCCATTTTTTCTTTTGTTGGTATAGAAATTGCTGGAACAACCGCTGCTGAAGTAAAAGAACCTAAAAAAGTTCTCCCCAAAGCAATTAATGCAATACCGATCCGTATTGTACTCTTTTACATTTTTTCTCTCGCTGTAATTATGTCTGTCACACCTTGGGATCAAATTGTTCCAGATAAAAGCCCCTTTGTCTCGATGTTTTGGCTTGCAGGCATTCCGATAGCTGCTGGCTTGGTAAACTTTGTCGTTATTACCTCAGCTGCCTCTTCAGCAAATAGTGGTATTTTTTCTACCAGCCGTATGATATATGGACTTGCAACACAAAAAGGTGCCCCTCCAATTTTAGGTAAACTTTCCAGATACCATGTTCCAGCCAATGCTCTATTCTTTTCCTGTTTATGTATTTTAATAGGGTATACAATTGCCTCACTCTCTCCAAGCCTCATAAGTGCTTTTACAATTGTGACAAGCATTTCAGCTATTGCATTTTTATTCGTATGGTCTGTAATTTTGATTAGCTATATTGTGTATCGTCGCAATCGCCCTCATCTACACGCTGAATCCATTTATAAAATGCCAGGAGGTGTTATCATGTGTGGGATAATTTTAGTTTTCTTTGTTTTCATGCTCTATTTGTTGACATTAGAAGCTGATACTCTACTAGCCTTAAAATATAGTATATTCTGGTTTGTTTTCTTAGGTATAATGTATTTTATGTTTGTAAAGAAAAAAATAACTCAAGGTAACAAATAAAGTCTATACATAAAAACATCTCAAAAAAGGGTAATTTTAGTTACCCTTTTTCTACTTAACCTCCTCTCCAAACATCAAAAAACGACGATTCCTACCGGCACCGGTTTGTAAACAATCCGGCTTATTAAGGGGGAATGCTGCTGATCATTTATATGGTTCACCTACATAAGGCTCTATGGGCTAGCCCTGCCCTGAACACTCACCACCCATTCTAAAAATACTTAATGCGTAAAATGTTATATGCTTTATATCACTACTCTACACAACAGTATTTTACTGCACAATAGGATAAGAAACGAGCTATTCTGTAAAAAATTCTCTATAAACTTCACTGACATTGTTTACTAATAAAACATGAGATTTATCTAAAACTTTCCCCCCCAAAAAATTTATATTCAATTTTTTATCAAAATTAAAAATATAGCTCTAAACAGAATATATCTTAATAGCTATCTGCAATAAAAAAAGATTCTATGAAAATATTTTTCTATTTGTAATAAATTTTAAATATTAATACTTAAGTGTAAATTTTAAATATATTTTTTAATGTTTTAAATAATAGTTTAACCATTTAAACTTATTTTATTTATATACAAAGTTTTATATTTAATAAATTTACAATTTTATTTATATTTTTATATAGATAACAATATCTATAAATAAATAATTTTAAATATAAAGATATTTATATAAAAATTACTATAAATAAATATACATAAATATAAATTATTATTTATATACATATAATAATAATATATAATATAAATTATATTATATATTATATATATTACTTATGTATAAAACATAAAAAATCAAAAAAATATAATACAATTTATCTTTTTTTTCTTATATATAAAATAATTATTCCATTAATTAATAATGTTTTTGCTTTATTCACATATAGTCATAGAAAAAAATTCCTTTACTCCTTAACCATAGCGTGTTCCGATAGAAGGAATTACCTTTTTTAGGGTAATTTTTATTTAAAAATAACTAAGGAGAACTCCCCAAAAATGAACAAACAAAATTTAGAAAAAAAACCTAAGAAGAAATTGCAACGTGGACTACATAACCGACACATACAACTTATAGCCCTTGGTGGAGCGATTGGAACAGGTCTCTTCATGGGATCAGGAAAAACAATCAGTGTAGCAGGCCCCTCAATTCTACTCGTTTATGCAATTATTGGTTGTGCTCTATACTTTGTCATGCGTGCTATGGGAGAGTTATTGCTTTCTAATACACAATACCGATCTTTTATTGACTTCTCAACCGATCTTCTAGGGCCATGTGCCGGATTCTTTATCGGCTGGACATATTGGTTGTGTTGGATTGTCACTGGAACTGCTGAAATTATTGCTATTGTCACTTATACACACTTTTGGTGGCCTGAGCTCAATCCGTGGATTCCTGTTATAATTGGTCTTATGTCCTTTTTAATTCTTAACCTCGTCGCCGTAAAACTATTTGGCGAACTTGAGTTTTGGTTTGGTTTTATCAAAATCGTAGCAATTCTAGTCCTAATCGTTGTAGGATTTTATATGATCTTTACCGGTTTTGTCTCTCCAAACGGTACGGTTGCTTCTCTTAACCATATATGGAACGGTGGGAATATTTTTCCGCGAGGAATTACAGGCTTTTTTGCTGGATTTCAAATTGTTATTTTTGCTTTTGTTGGCATTGAACTCGCTGGAACAGCTGCTGCTGAAGTAAAAGAGCCTCAAAAAGCTTTACCACAGGCTGTTAATTCAATACCAATCCGCATTGTATTCTTTTATATATTCTCTCTTCTTGTGATTATGTCTGTGACGCCGTGGGATCAAATCAGTCCAGAAAAAAGCCCATTTGTAACAATGTATGCACTTATTGGTATCCCAACTGCTGCAGGTTTGATGAACTTTGTTGTCCTCACAGCTGCCGCATCTTCAGCAAATAGTGGAATTTTTTCTACCAGCCGTATGATATATGGGCTAGCAACACAAAAAGGTGCTCCTAAATTTTTAGGAAAACTTTCTCGTAACCACGTTCCAGCCAACGCATTATTCTTTTCATGTATATGCATCTTATTTGGTTATGCCGTTGTATCGTTATCTCAAACACTCATAGCTGCTTTTACAATTGTTACGACAATTGCCGCAACTTTGTTTATATTTGTATGGTCTATCATTTTGATCAGCTATATCGTCTATCGCCGCAATCGTCCTCTCCAGCATACTGTCTCTCCTTATAAAATGCCAGGAGGTGTTGTTATGTGTTGGGCGCTTCTTGTTTTCTTTGCATTCATTATCTATTTATTGTCATTAGAAGCTGACACTGCCATAGCTTTAAAATACACTCCAGCATGGTTCATATTTTTAGGAATTGTATACTTTCTTTTTGGGAAAAAGAATTATGCAAAAAATTAAAAAATAAAGCTTATGTTTCCAAAAACATATAAAAAAGGGTAACTAAAGTTACCCTTTTTTTGATATTTATCTATAAAATTATAAAAGCTATTGACAAAATATCTCTGTAGAATCTTCAATTACGCTCTTTATCAACCAAAGCATTCGATTTTATCCAAGGCATCATAGAACGAAGTTTTTTACCAACTTCTTCAATAGGATGATTATCATTTAAACGCCGCATACTTTTAAAATGAGCAGCACCAGCTTTATATTCTTGAATCCAATTCGATGTAAATTTACCCGTTTGAATATCTTTCAATATACGTTTCATTTCTGCTCTGGTTTCATCCGTAATCACACGTGGACCAGACATATATTCACCCCATTCAGCTGTATTAGAAATCGAATAATTCATATTTGCAATGCCCCCTTCATACATGAGATCAACAATCAGTTTAACCTCATGCAAACACTCAAAATAAGCCATTTCCGGCGCATAACCTGCTTGTGTTAATGTTTCATAACCTGCTCGAATCAATTCAACAAGACCACCACAAAGAACCGCTTGTTCACCAAAAAGATCAGTTTCGCACTCTTCTTTAAATGTTGTTTCAATCACCCCAGCACGTCCACCACCAAGTCCACATGCATAAGATAATGCTACATTATGTGCATGCCCTGAAGCATCTTGCGCCACCGCTATTAAGCAAGGAACACCACAACCCCGTTGGTATTCATGACGAACTGTATGCCCTGGACCTTTAGGAGCAATCATCACAATATCAACGTTTTTTTTAGGTTCAATCAAGCCAAAATGAATGCTCAAACCATGCGCAAAAGCAATCGCTGCCCCATCGTGTAAATGATCATGAATATGTTCCTTATAAATATCAGCTTGCAATTCATCTGGTGTTGCCATCATGATGAGATCTGCCCATTTTGCTGCTTCAGCAACACTCACCACTTCAAAACCATCAGCCATGGCTTTTTTAACTGTTTCCGACCCTGAACGCAAAGCTATTTGCACATTTTTAACACCAGAATCTTTCAAGTTTAAAGCGTGCGCACGCCCTTGAGAACCATAACCAACAATGGCTACTTTTTTCCCTTTAATGAGATTAACATCCGCATCACGATCATAATAAACACGCATAAAAAATTCCTTCTTTCTCTATTTAAACTGGATTTCAGATTATTTTTATTCAATAAGAAACATTATCTACAGTGCATCACACACTTATAAAGACAAAAAAAACGCTTATAAGAACACAGCAATTGAATAATTTTAAAGTTTACATATTGCATAGAAAAAACTGTAGTCCCCAAACATTCCTAAAACATATACGGATCCCCAAATAAACTTCAACTGCTATTCTACAAAAACAATAATTACACAAAATAAGATTTCTAAAGAAAATTTAGCTAATATTCTACTCTTTTATCGTGCAACAACGCTATATTCTAAAAATTAAGATACAACATACAATCTTTAACATGAACCAAATCAATACGGATAGCAAGAAAAATTACAAAATAACAAGTATTGTTTTAATACAACCTTCAAAAGCATATACAACAATATCTTTAGAATAATAGAGAGGATGTTTTTACTTTTTACGTTCTTTTAATATCCACGCCTCTCACACGAAGAAGCCCCCATACGGCTATTATGTTATCCATTTATGGCGCCTTATAAAAAAATTTTAATATGCTCAAGCCCTTTTCAAGAATTCCCTATAATAGTGTAAGATTTATTGCACATCACTCTCTTTACTTCATAAAGCTACAAGTCGATATCATCATTCTATTTAACAGCTCCTATTGCATTAAGCTTATTCATAAGGAGATTTTACGTTATACTATTTACAGATAACCCAAAAATGAGCTCCAATATCAAGAAAATTTGTGTATTAATCCATTAAAATCCTACGCACTCCTTTATAAGGGAAATACTTTCAAAACCCTACTTCTTCTCCATTCAAAGAAATTATAATAAGAAGATTTTAAAACTTCCTCATAATGGATAGTACAAATAAAAAACATCGCATGCACTCAAAAACAAAAGATAGAAAGCAACCAATAAATAGAGGAACAATAGAATATTTATAATGCACGATAATAGTGCTATTTATATCAACATATATAAAATTGTTTTTTAAGATAAATTGGCAAACCTCTATAAAAATTTCTTTTCCAATTTTTATAGAGAGAAAAAGATTACGATAACAACCGGATAAAACGCTGAACAGTCTCATGTATTCCATACTCTAATGCATCAGCAATGAGCCCATGGCCAATAGAAACTTCATCAAGCCAAGGAATATTTTTGACAAGAGCAGGAAGATTCATAAGTGTCAGATCATGCCCTGCGTTTATACCTAACTGCAATTCTTTTGCTCTTCTTGCTGCTAAAACAAGTTTATTGAGCTCTTGATCTTGTTTTGTTTTATCCTGAAATGCACCACCGTAAGGTCCCGTGTAAAATTCCACACGATCAGCGCCCATTGCTTTAGCAATATCAAGACCATCGACAGTAGGATTAGCAAAAAGGGATACACGAATCTTTCTGTTTTTTAAATTCTGAATAATAGGTGCTAAAAATTCTGCATCATGAGCAAAATTCCAACCATGATCAGACGTTGACTGATCTGGATCATCAGGAACAAGGGTAATCTGATCCGCATAGTTTTTAGCGATATCCAAAAATTGATCACTGGGATAACCTTCAATATTAAACTCAGCAGTAGGAAAAGTGTTCTTTATTAAACAGTATATATCTGGTAAATCCGCAAAACGAATATGCCTTTCATCAGGGCGCGGATGAACCGTCAAACCTGCTGCTCCAGCAGCAAGCGCTATATGCCCAATATTCGTTATACTTGGCCACGGAAGATTACGTCGATTACGCAAAACAGCAACAGCATTAAGATTAACCGAAAGTTTTACCGCCATGCCCATTTCCATTTTTTTATAGTGTGTAACAAGATAGAAAAAAGGCATTTTCCATCTGAAACTTAGATGATATACACATCTTTTTTCTATCGAACAATCGTTAAACGTTCTGCTGCGCGGGTAATTCCCGTATAAAGCCAGCGCGCATACATATCACGAAATGCAAAACTTTCATCAAACAAAACGACATTATTCCATTGAGAACCTTGCGCCTTATGAACCGTTAATGCATACCCATAATCAAAATCATCATATCGCTTTTTTAATTGCCATGAAATTTCTTGATCAGGGTTTTCAAACGCTGCTTTTAAAAGTTTAATCTTTGCTACCCCACGCTCACTTTCTTCTGGTTTCACAAGAAGATTAATACTTGGTTTAACGGTCTCCTTCTGTGAAGTCATCACCTTCCATAAAGAGCCATTCAACAAACCTTTAATCGGATCATTTCGCAAACACACCAGCTTATCTCCCGCTTGTGGATAATCTGCTGTAAATCCCTTTAACACACGCAAACGCTGATTATAAAGGTGGCGTGTACGATTAACCCCTACCAAGACCTGATCAGCATCCAAAACCAATTGTTGATTGACCTCTTTACGTGTCACAACGCGCGCTTCTCCATAGTCACCATAAGCAATATCGCGTCCTTCACGTACATCCATAGCAAGACGTATAATCGGATTATCTCGCGCTTGCCGATGAATTTCTGAAAGAAGAAAATCTGGTTCTCCATTAGAAAAAAAGCCTCCACCTGATATAGGAGGCAATTGACCTGGATCACCAAGAACAAGAATTGGCGTTCGAAAACTCATTAAATCACGGGCCAATTTTTCATCTACCATCGAGCACTCATCAACAATAATGAGTTTAGCTTGTGCAGCAGCACTTCTTCGATTTAACGTAAATGTTGGAGCAATAGATTTTTTTCCTGTTATTTCATCGGAAACTTCCTCTTCACCACGTGGACAATAAATTAGCGAATGAATCGTACAAGCATTGCTTGCACCTTTAGAACGCAAAACCTGCGCCGCCTTCCCTGTAAAAGCAGCAAATTGAACAGAACCATCAACTGTCTCTGCAAAATAGCGCGCAAGCGTCGTCTTACCCGTCCCCGCATAGCCAAAAAGGCGAAAAAGAGGAGAACGCCCTTCCTTCAACCACGCGGCAACAGCCTTCAATGCATTATCCTGTTCCCGTGAAAACTGCATAGCTTACCAACATAAGATTTGCATAAAAAGAGCAGTATTTTGAAAAAAACCAACTATCAAGAAAAATTTTTTTATTAAGAATTGCTGACACACACCCATCTAACAACTTTCGTAGCACAATTATCAATTATTTACCCATTGTTTTTTCAAGATATTGTAACAATCTAAATTTTATCTATACATCGATCTTCTTGGTAACACCTTATGCGTATCAAATAAAATATCATTTTTTACAACAGTAACACCAACAATGGAAGATGCATATCTTAAATTTAAAATAACACCTCTATACGCTTTTTCTAACCAAAATTTAGAATGAGAAAAAGAGCATTGCAATTGCAAAACCCTCACTAGAAAAAATGTCCTTAACAGGATAAGAATAATGTAATTTTATGAATACTATTTTACACAATCAATCAGCTTTCTTGCACATAAAAATAAAGTACATCCACTATTATGAAATTATAATTAAATATATCAAAAACCTTTTGGCAAAAATAGAAATAGCTCTCAACAAAACGACTTAATCCTATGATGATACACCTATAAAGTTCCTATCTCCCTCTTATCATGATTTTAATAAATTTACTCTTCATGCTACAAATAAGTGATATCTCAACGAATAAAGAGAGACATCACACTTATATGAAGCACGCTTTATCTCGCACAAATATGTAGCTTTTTCTGTTTCAACAATAAAATATGGTTCGTAAGTATGGCCTTCTTGGTAGTCTATTATAGAAAACTGGGACATGGCTTCAGTCCAGCGTAGCACTTCAGGTTCATCCTCTAGAATATGAGAAAAGCGCAATTCTCCATCTATTGAGTTAAACTTTTTCTTTTTGTCGCAATGTTTTAAAGTTTATACAAACTAACTGATTAATGCTATTCTTATTGCTAGAAATAACAAGACCTCTTTTTATCTATATAGATAATTGATTTTATATATCTTTTTTAAAGTACGGGATACGTGGATAAAAGTTAGGGAATAGGATTTTTAACATGTCTCTTAATTATTGCGAATCAAGAGTTCTTTTCGGGGTGGTTTTTT
>NZ_JBHIOI010000016.1:0-39721 GCF_042195415.1 Bartonella sp. CE47NXGY
TGTCACTTATCAGCATAGATTTAAGAAAATTGGTTTTTCTGGAACGAGTTTCTCTGCTGGATTGCGCCACCTTTTTTGATGAGCTGCAATATGTATTTTTAGTTAAAAGGCAGAAGATTTTCGGCCTTTTAATGTATTAAAATTTATTTTGCTTCATCAATATGGTTATTTTTTGATATAAAAGATTACAATAGATGCTTTCTTTTATGCGATGAGAAATTTTTCTAAAATTTTTGATGTTAAGATATGAGGACAGATTTCATTGTGAATATGAAAAGTTTGAATGCTGAATGCTTTCGGCATAATCTTTCAAAAGAGACGATATAGGTGGTTGTTTTTGTCCATTTCTTTATTCATTTTTATAGATCATAAGTTTAGTCTTTATGAGTTTTATGCATTGTTTTGAATTTTGTTTTAGAACTTTATTCACGTTTATATCATTTAATACGCATATTATTTGTTTCTTTTTTAGGATGTTTACTTAAGAATTTTGGATAGATACTTATTTTTAGAGCAAAAAGAGGGAGTTTGAGGTCAAATTATAATAAAAGTAAAGTATGCTTTATCGTGTTGCTATGGTTGTTGTTTTGTAAGTGATAGGTGGCAGAGAAATTTCGATAAGATACAGGATATTATTTTCATTGCGGTCATGCGCGGATATCACCATTCTTTTTTCAGCATTCAATATTTGCGCAGATTTTAGCACTCGAGAATGTTCATAAGAAGTAATTTACCTTTTTTCAAAAGTCCTTCTTTGCATGCCAGCTTCGTTTGTGATGGACAAGGGGTTAATTGATTAAATATAAACAGGTTTGAAATGAAAGAAATTTATAATATTTAGTTTTTATTCAATATCTAAAATGATGAATGAGCATTCTGAATTATTGCATGAAATTTTCCTAAATCAATATCACGCGTCTTATTAAACTGAAGATGCTGATAAACAACCTGAATCTGCGGAGCAAAAACAACACCTTTATACCCTGTTGCAAACGTTCTGCCACTCGTTAAAGAACCGCTAAACTGTTTACCCTTGGCAATAGCTTTACCCCGTGCTCGTGTCAAAACATCACCTTTAAAAAGGCCATACGATAACACCCCATCCATATAAAAACCGGTATCATGCTGCAAACTTCCATAAGCCCCAACAGACCATTTATTAAATGCGCTTTTTTTGCTTTGTTCAACATCCTGAGGGTGTAGAGAAAGATTTCCATAGTTCCCCAAAACTCCAAAGAATGTACGACCATATAAACTCTCAATCTCGTTTAACAAAACACCTGCTTGAAATGCATTATAATCGAGCTCAGCACCATAACCATATTCAAAAGCAGATAAATTGGAAGCATAGTGATGGCTCCCCCCATAAGCACGCAGAAAAAAGGCTGTCTTTTTATCATCTTTCCCAAAGGAATGAAAAGCATTCCGCATTGTCTCTAACGTCTTATTTTGCGTGGTCATATCCACTAAACCAGCATGAAATAAGGCATTTGGCAAAAGAAGATAAGTTGGAACCTGTGGAACAACCGCTCTAATTTGGAGATTAGACGAGGAATCCAAAGGGTCAGAAGACCCAGAAGGCTTTGGTTTAACATGGGAAAGAAGCAGAAGGAACAGAATCCGGAGATGAAGGAGATACCGGAACAGAGGGCGGTAATAGAAGTTCCATGAAATGATTATTAGATAGAATTTTCTAGGCAAGAAACTAAAGTGTGGAAGGCTGCTCGTAGGAAACTTTGCTCTTTGGAGGGGGAAATCAAAAAATTTTTTATTTAGGAAAATAGTGTTGAATTCCCTTCTTCTGATCGTAAGAATAAATCGTTGTTTCAATGATGATATCAGCTATTTTTTGCCGAATTTTTAAGAAAAATGCTTTTGTGGAAGTATGTAGCCTATATAGATGTTTATAGGGAGATGGGGGGCGGTCTTGAGAGTGATGTTTTTATTCTTGTATGGGGGTAGCAATGTTAAAAGGTCAAAAAACATGTTTAAGGTATTTTCTTGTCTAAAGGGGGGAGGAAAGGAAGAGGGAAGATTTAATGATTACGAAGATTTTAGGAGATTTTTGGGGGGAGATTAGGGAGATAGGATTTCTGAGAGCTCTGGAGATGCAAGGGGATAAGATTTCTGGAGTATTGTGTGGGCATTCTTTATCGGCGATGATTGCGCTTTTGGGTGCTTAATTTAATCAGTGATCTTGATTATACCACATTCACCATTTTCGCTACCGAAGGAGAGGTTTTGCCCTGCTTGATCCCAATTAAGTGCTGAGATAGCACTTTTCCCATAACCTTTTAGAAGGACTTCTTTTCCATCATGGAATTGTGCCGCTAAAATCATTCCATCATTGAAGCCTATTGCTACAATTTCTTTGTTTGGGTGGCATGAAACGGTGCTAACAAGTGCATTTGCTCGTGTGCCTAGTTCTAGAGGTGTTTTTCCCATGGGGCCATCTTTTGTATGAAAGGGCCAAACAATTGCGGCAGAGGCACCTGATGTTGCTAGCCATTTTCCTTTTGCACTCCAAGACCAGCTTTTGACTTTGCTTGGGTAGCCACTCATGCGGAGGTGCTGATTATCAGTGAGACGCCAGCCGTGTAAGGCGTTTTCTTGCATGGTGGAAATGACATAGCGGTTGTCTGGTGAAAAGGTGACACCACAATGAGCTCCTTTCCATACCAATGTGGTGGGAGATATTTGCGTTGATAACCAATGAAGAGTGACTCCATTGTAATGGGCAACGGCAAGTCGCAAACCTTTTGGGGCAAAAGCAAGGCCTTCTACACTGCGTTCATGTGTGAGCTTTTGTCGTTCTTTTCCAATATGCGCAAATGCGAGGCGTGAGGAGGAAAAAGCAAAAGCTTTTTGTGGACCAAAAGCAACGTTGTTTATCCATTTGCGTTCTTTTTGGCTTAACACTTCCGTGTGATCTGCTGCGGTTGTTTGACAGACTTTTCCATCTTCTCCACCGGTGATGATCGCGGTATTGTCATGGGAAAAATGGCTTGAAATTATTCCTTGGTGCACTTCAACGATTTGTGGGGTTGGATTAAAAAAAACAATGAGACCTTCTACGGAAACAAAGGCTGGTTTATTGCCTATAAAACCGCAGGAAAGGCAGTAACTTTTGAGATCATAATGGGTAATGTTTGGCATTATCACTCACTTATGCGCAATTTTCAAAACCAGTTTTTAATTTTTCAGCATCAAGAGAGCGTCCTATAAAGACAAGGCGGCTTTCTCGTTTTTCATCTTCACGCCATGGGCGTTGATGTTGTCCTTCAAGAAGCATATGTATCCCTTGAATGACGTAACGATCATCGTCTCCTTGAAAGGCGATAATGCCTTTAAGACGCAAGATATCAGGTCCTTGTTGCTGTGTAACCTGCTGGATCCAAGGGAAAAACTTTTCTGGTTGCAGAGCATCTGTTTTTAAACTTACAGAAGTGATGGTAATATCATGAATGGTGGATGCGTGATGATGGTCATGATCATGATTACAATCGGGATCACATACATGATCTGCGTGATGATGGTCAAGAAAATGGGGATCATTATCTAAAGTGCGTTGGAGATCAAAGGAACTACGATCGAGGAGTTTATCAACAGGGATGTTAACGCGCTCTGTTGCGTAAATTATGGCTCTGGGATTAATGGCCAGAATAAGGGATTCAGCATGGCTGCGTTCTTGTTGGGTGACAAGATCAATCTTATTTAAAAGAATAATATCCGCGAAGGCAATTTGGTCTTCAGCTTCACGACTTGTTTTTAATTGAGAGGGAAAATGCTTTGCATCAACGACTGCTATGACACTGTCGAGAGCTGTTTTTTCATGGATAGTATCATCCATGAAAAAAGTCTGTGCTACGGGAACGGGATCAGCAAGCCCTGTCGTTTCTATAATGATCGCATCAAATCGATGAGAACGTTGCATCAGGCTTTCTAAAATGCGAATGAGATCACCACGTACGGTGCAGCAAACACAGCCATTATTCATTTCATAAATTTCTTCGTCTGATTCAATAATCAGGTCATTATCAATACCAATTTCACCAAATTCATTGACAATGACGGCATAACGTTTGCCATGATTTTCACTGAGAATGCGGTTGAGAAGGGTGGTTTTTCCAGCACCAAGATAGCCTGTGAGAACCGTAACGGGAAGTTTTTTGGGGTGTATCATTTCCATGGAGAGACCTTTTATTGTTCTTTATTGCCATGTGTTTATGTTAAATCGATTGATATCATCAAGTAAATCACGAAGCTGAGACAGAACATGAGAAAAGATTGCTTCACCGGCTTGTGGTGTTGCTTTGCTTGCATTTCCTGCCGCACCTTGCGTATTTAGATCTTTCATTGTCCAACCAAAGGCATGAGGACCATAAGCACGTAAATACCGATAATTGGCAATCATATCCGCTTGTTTATTATGAAAATTTTCTGCCTTTTCCATATGGACTTTTTCTGGTGCTAAATAGAGCATGAGAGAGGTTTCGATAAAGCCTCCATGGATATCAAGATGTTGTTGAGATGGCTCCATGAGACCTTGTGGTAAACCAAAACGGCTCCAGCTTGTTGCTACAGCGAGCATCGAAAGGCGCCTTCGTAATTCGGTGATAACGATGCTCATTAAAGGTGAATTTCCTCCGTGAGCATTGAGAAGAAGAAGACGGTTGATCCCTTTGTGATAACAGTTTTCACCAATCTTTATCCATCGCTTAATCGCATCAGAAAAGGTAAGGGTTTGTGTACCTGTAACATCCATATGTTCTATAGAATAGCCAATCTTTTCAACCGGTAAAAGTGCGATATGAAACTGCTCTTTTGTTTGTAAAGTGAGGGCTTTTGCAAAAGCTTCAGCAATAATCCAGTCGGTTTCGAAAGGAAGGTGCTCTCCGTGATATTCATGTGCACCCAAAGGTAAAAGAGCGAGAAAAGGTGGGTTAGATACCATAAATTAATGCCCAAAAGAGAAGTCAAAAGAGACAAAGTGATCAAAGGTGCTGTCACTATTTAATCTATCTATAAGAGAAACGCAAATAGGCATCTTTTTACATCACATATGGATGCATAAAAATGAGAGCTTTGTTAAAAATAGAGAAGCTTTTATTGAGCAAAGCCACCGCAATTTTTCTGTAATATTAGGCAATCTTTCTCAAGATAGTTGTCTTTTATAAGTATTTCTGATTTATATTCTCATTTTTAATAAGTATATATTAAATATATAATTTTTTCTGTAAATTACATATTATTCTTTTATTATGGAGAGAGGATGATCAAAGTATTTCTACTATTGCAATATTACAAACTTTTGTTGCAATCAGGAACTCTATTCAATTATCTGTATATTACAAAAGAATGGAAATATTTGTTGATTGATTTTACTTTGGATAGTGTCTTAACAGATTTTAGTGTTCATGAGAAAAAATAAATATAAAGGGAAGAATTCACTAAGATGAATTTGTAATCTCATAGAGCAGTTTATAAGATGATTCAGTAAGAAACACCGTTGGATACAAGAAACACCGTTGGATACATAATAAACAGAACGCCATTGTGTTGCACATTGACGCTTTTGTTTTAAAGAAACATTTCTCAAGGTATCCAAGCCTATTTTGCAACGGCGCCCGTGAATAGTATAACGGTAAAGTTTTATAATATAAAATCTATTGTTTTCCACCATATTTACACTTTTAAAGTAAAAATGGGCACCATCATTCACTTTGCTAGTTTTCAATACTGTGTTAACAGCGCTTGTTAGTTAAAATACCTCATAAGTGATATTTTCCTTTCTTCAAGTGTGTTTACACACACACACCGATCTCGTTTGTGATTTGCAAGTGAAGAATTTTGATTGATTCAATATAAACAGAGTTAAAATTAAGAGAGTTTTATAATCGTCAGCTTTCTCATTCAACATGCAAAACAATAAATTATTATTATAGATTAATATTTTGCGATTAAAGTGATCGGTTGATGAATTTATCATTCAATATCAGTTTTCATGGCGTTATTTTTTCAATGCGCTACTTAAGTTGGTATTTTAAAAATGCAATTTTTTAGTAAGTTTCTCTATTCCTTTTCTTTCAAGCATTTAATCAATTATTTATTATTATTCGTTTTTCACAAATTGCAGACAGTTATGTGAATATTGCTAAAAATTTCGTTCAAAGAGAATTATTTGTTACTAATATAGAGTAAATATAATTACTTAAAATATAAATATGGTTGTGATCTACAATATTGACGAAAAATATGGAATAACTTTTATGAAAATTAAGAAAGAAAGTTTTTTCAGTATTTTGGGGATCATTTCATTTTTCATGACTCTCTTTTTATTTAATTTTAGGTAGTTTGTTGGAGCTCTAGTATTGCTTATAATGGTTTTGTAAATCTGATAGATTTACTTATTTTATGCGTTTGTTTTGTTAGGTTTGAAAGTCAATATTTTGTGTTCTTTATGCTGTATGGGATAAAGGGGGCTGAATTACCTTTTTTAAGATGCTATGCAGTATTTTTTCTTTTTATATATCAGTAAAAGTTGAGAATCATTTTATTAACGTCTCTTCCATTTGAAGATAGAGATCTTAATTGTTTTTTTACACTTTATACCTGTTTTATAGAAAAATAGTACACTATTTAAATTTGTTTTATTAGGATAGATTTGTTTTAGATCAAGTTTTTATTTGATACCAATTTCATTTTTATATTTATTGAAATAATAGACAATCATATATCATTATATTGGCAGTTTTAAATTTTATAGTTCTTTAAAATTAATTACATTTTAAATTATTTATAAAAGCTCTATTATATAATTTTTTAAATGAATTTGTTTCGTAATATTTCTTATAATAAGAAATTTAATAAATTATTATTATTTTTAATTATAGCAATAAAAATGACAAAATATTACTGTTGGTATCTTGAGTTATTATGGCGTAAAAGGAATAAATTATTTTTATCATTTATTGTTTTTTATCTTTACATGTAATACATAATGTGTTATATTATAATAACAAAATTACATATAATATTTTATTATGTGCAATTATATAAATGATTAAATATAATTTTTGGTTTTTATATATGTGAATATTCTTTCATTTTTTCAGTGAAGAAAAAGAGGAGCAAAGAAAGCTATGTTTAAAATATTTAAAAATCGTGTATGTTCATTTACTTTTACACTATTTATTCTTTTTTTTATACAAACTATAGAGGGAAATGCAAGTTTTGTAAAAAATAAAGTTCAAGAGAGAATGGCAATTACTATTCCTACACTAGAAAAAAATGTAGCTATTAAAGCTGTGGATAGAGTTGTTATTCAAGGCGTTGAGGAACAAGATGTTATTGCGTTAGGGAAACCTGAAAAAGCTGCTGCCTTTTCAGGTTCAGCCTTTTGGGGGGGAATAAGTATTTTATCACTTCTTGCTTCTTTATGTATTGGGGATGTATTAGGTACTGTTGTAACTCTTTTTGCAATATTTAGTACACTTTAGTAGGAAGCTCATCGACAGAGTCGAGGATTTTTTTGTTCACTTCATTATTTTTAAAAAATAAATATTTTATTATTTATACTATACTAGATAATAAAATCACTAATCTTAATACTAAATGTAGCTTTTATTAACATTATTAAAGTTCAAGATCCTACATTTATGTTGTTTTTTACAAATTAGCGTAACCTGATTTTTTTTTACAGTTTATGATTATTTTCTAGTAATAAGGCTAGTATACTTACTATCTTTATCAGTCTTTTAATATTGTCTACCTTTTCTCATATGAAGATTATTCGTCAAAGGTATATTTTATCCTTTTTAAATTTTTTTATCTTTCATAAGGGGATAAAATAAAAAATATCCCTATATCCATGGCTCTCATGCAATAAGAAAAATGAGAAATTATTATTTATCATTTTAAATTTGTTTATGTTAAATCCATCAGAAGTATTTTTTACGTATAACAAGTTGCGTTCGTGTATGGATAAAATTATTAAAAAAAAGACTAAAAATTCTTCTCATTAATTATCTCTAAGGTTCAAGGACTGTTGTAGTATTGGAAAATAAATGATGGTGCTGGTTTGTATCTTCATAGAGTAAAGATAGTGATACACAATGAATCTTATGCCATCTCATGGGGTGGTTTATACTGTCGCATTTACGGGACATATTGTGAGAGGGAAGTGGTGATGTGCATCGTTGGAAAATGCTTTTATTAAAACATAAACCTGTATTTGCGATAGAAGTGTATTCTGGGTTATTCTGTTGCCTAAGGGAAGGATACTGTTAAGTAAGGTAATTCAGGAGTATTTATAGCTTAGCGGAAGAAGGGTAATGAAGTAAAAGGTCTTGTTTAGCACGAAGACGTGCAATCCATTGATCTTCACGAATAGCAGTATTATGTACTGTAATGAGTTCGTTTTTTTTAATTGTAGCTGTTACTGTTGCTTTTTCTAAAAGGCCACAAGGAATGGCGTGGTGAGCGCGTGCTTCTGCGATGTTCATTATCCAAGCACGATAAGTATAAAGACCGATAAAGTCTAGCTGATCACCTGGATGTAAATCTTTTTTAGCAACAGCACAGACTTCTACTACGGGATGGCTAAGAGGAACCATATCTTTTTTGCCATAAAGCATAATACGTGCGCAGGTGAGGGGAACTTCCATTGCTGTTAAATGATAGGGGCGATGAAAGGTGAAGTAAGGCCCCTGACCAATTTTTAAATCTTCCATACGTTCGCGTAAACGCGGGTGTGCTATTTCGGCAATGACAAAGACACCAGGTGAAACACCTGGACCTATTGAATAATCTACAACACCATATTGTTGTAAAATGCCCCCATCTTGTTTTGGAATAAGCACTTTGTTTAAATCTTGTAGCGCTGCTCGTGGTCCATGCATTCCTGGGCAATCGGGGAGAAGTCCGGTGGCATTGGCAATGGCTGCCATTTCAACCATCGTTTTGGAACCATCAATAAATTCAACCAACATGCGCACATTCATATTACGCCGGAATGCTTCTTCTTCGTAAGCGTCAGGTGTAGCATCAAAGCGCAGAGGATTATTTTTTCCTTTACCCGCTGCAACAATCTTATGTCCAAGGGCTGAAACAAATTCTATGAGTTCCATACAAGAAGTAGGTTCATCGCCGGCACCAAGTGTATAAATGAGCCCTCGTTTTTCTGCTTCATGTTTGAGATAAGCGCCAATTGTAACATCTGCTTCAACATTCATCATGACAAGATGTTTGTTATTCTCAAGCGCTTTGATACCAATCTCTGCTCCTGCTTCGGGATAGCCTGTTGCATCAACGATAATATCAATTTGTTCATGGCGCAAAACAAGGTTAATATCATCTGTTGCTGCAATCAAACCCTTTTCAATGCTTTGGGTGAGAGCATAAGTATTTTCAACTTCACAGACATGTCCATCTTCGCCATAGGCTAGTGTAGCGGCATCAAAAATACGTGACGGTGTCCTCGTGGCTACAGCAGCGACTGTTATACCATCCATATGCGCAATACTTGATAATAAATCTGTGCCCATTTCACCACAACCAATCAGTCCAATACGGATAGGGGGATGGTTTTCTGCACGTTGTTTCAAATCATGCGCTAAACCTGTTAGGTTCACATTGCTTGCCATTCTTTTTTCCTATTTGAAAACTACTCTGCTAAAGAACTTTTCTCATTCATAAGGTGCATTTGTTTTTAAGACAATTAATCTTTTATTCTTGATGCTCTAATCAATGGATTTTATAAAAGCAAGAGGGGTGGTTTCTTTTATCAAATAAAATAGGAATAGCGTTATGCAGCAAAAAATAACAGTACAAGATGTCACCAGTTTTATTGGGAAAGAAGTGGGATTATCGGAGTGGCGTCTTGTTACACAGGATATGATTAATCAGTTTGCATGTGCTACAGATGATCATCAATGGATACACGTTGATGAGGAAAAGGCTAAAAAGACACCTTTTGGCGGCACGATTGCTCATGGTTTTTTAACATTATCGCTTTTGTCTAAGCTCGCTTATGAAGCTCTTCCAGAGTTAGAAGGGAGCACAATGGGGATTAATTATGGTTTCGATAAAGTACGCTTCATGAGTCCTGTGAAAACAGGGGTACGGATACGTGCGCGTTTTGTGTTAGACGACGCAGAAATTCGTCCTTCTGGTCGAGTGGTTTTCCATTATGGGGTTACGGTGGAAATTGAAAAGTTAAAAAAACCAGCTCTTACAGCTCAATGGCTTATTGTTGCTGTTGTGGAAGAAAAACCTTCCAATATCTAGATTATTTGAGTGCTTTATTTTATAAAATTTTTATACAATTCTATTAGAAGTTTCTTCAATGATGATATTGAGAATAATCTATAGGATAATAGATATGGTGGAGCTATCATAGCGTTGATAGCCATAGCAGGTTGCTATCTTTCCTAGATCGTTTTGAAGAGGAGTTTCCTAATGAAGATAGTGCATTGCTTCACGCTTTTGTTTATAGCGTTCTTTAATGGGATCATACCCATCACGTAAAACAGAACGCTTCAAATGGAATATACTTGCGTTGCCAATTCACGGGCTTATTTTAAAGCAACATCTCTCAACGTTCGTCACGCCCATTTCGCAATGGCGCCTGTGAATAGTATAACGATAAAGCCATTGAGCACCCCTATCTTTATGCTTGTGAAGAAGAAAGCTGGCACCATCATATTATATGCTAGCCGCCAATGTTAAGACAGGTCTTGGCGCTTGAGATAATTCATAAGAGGCATGCCTTTCTTTCTTGTATAGTTTTACTCACACGGCTCTTCCCGCTTGTAACGTGTAAGCGAGAGGTTTTGGTTGATTCTATATGGAATAAATTGGGAATGAGAGGATCTTACGGTATTCAGAGTTCTCGTTCAATATGAATAACGCCATATTATCATTATAAATTCAATGTGTTATCTACGGTTTGGAGAGGTTGTGGTCAATGTCTTAATTTAAAGAGAGTCTCACATACTGTGAGATCTCTTATTTTATCCCCTTTTATATTCTTTTATATTAAAGCCATTAAAACTATTTTCTTTCATGTTACAAACGGATGGGGAGAGATAAAAACTGTTTAAGAAAAAAGTTTCTAATCTCTTATGAGTGTTTTCGATAGGCAAGGGTTGGTGCACTTGGAAAGTGGCAAAGGGGATGATGGTATTGGCATGTGAAATTCTAAGTCTTTTAATGTTTTGTTTTATCAAGTTTTTGTACGATTTTATCAGAAGTCCATTGGGTTGTAATATTAAGCACGATCAAAAGGATGATGACGATGGTCATGATGAAGGTATTGTAGCGTTGGTAGCCATAGCGGATTGCCATATCCCCTAAACCGCCTCCACCAAGATATCCAGCAAGTGAGGTGGCTCCTATAAGAGAAATGACCATGACTGTAAAACCTGTAATCAGGCTAGGGAGAGCTTCAGGAATAAGAACATGTCTGATAATTTGAAGACGACTTGCACCCATCGAGCGGATCGCTTCAATGAGACCGTTTTCAACGGTTTTAAAAGAGAGTTCCGCCATGCGTGCATAAAAAGGGATAGCTGAAATGGTCAGTATAAAAATTACAGCAGGCATTCCTATCCCTCTTCCTACAACGATACGCGTAACGGGAAGAAGATAAAATGCAAGAATGATAAAGGGAATGGCACGAATACTGTCAATGATCATGCTTAAAGGGCGATTGATGAGAGATGAGGAAAAAATCCCTCCGCGTGCTGTTGTGTGAAGAAGAAGACCAAGGGGAAGCCCTATAATAAATGCCATAACAGAAGCACTAAGTGTCATCAATATTGTATCAATAACAGCTTGGGGAAGTTCATGAGACAGAACATTAAACATAGCCTAAGACCTCACAATATCGTCCTTTTTTCGTTAACCATTGAACAGCTTTTTCTAAAGCTTCTTTATCTTCTCCAGGAAGAGCCAAGAAGAGTCTCCCGATGGTTTCATCTTGAACTGTATCAATGCCACCATGCAAAATACGTGCTTTTAAACCACTCTCATTTTCTAGAAGATGAAGAAAAGGCTGCTGGGCAATTTCACCGGCAATATTAATTTCAATGACAGCTTCTCGTCCGATTGGTTTGAGATTTTTCGCAAATTTTTCAGGAAGTTGCGGGGTTACAAGCTTGAGCATGGCTATGGTTGTATCGTCTTGCGGTGATGTAAAGATGTCTTTCACACGTCCTTCTTCTACAATGTTTCCCTGATTAAGAACAACAACGCGATGCGCTATGGTGCGCACAACTTCCATTTCATGGGTGATGAGCACAATCGTGAGATTGAGGTGTTTATTAATATCAGCAAGGAGCTCTAGAATAGATTGTGTTGTTTCAGGGTCAAGAGCAGAGGTGGCTTCATCTGATAACAATATTTTAGGATTAGCAGCAAGCGCACGAGCAATGCCAACGCGTTGTTTTTGTCCCCCGGACAATTGTGCCGGATAGCAATATTCTTTCCCAGATAACCCAACCAATTCAATCAGTTCAAGGGCACGTTTGTGGCGTTGTTTTTTACTTACACCACTTAATTTAAGTGGCAATGCAATGTTATCAAGAATATTCTGCGATGAGAGAAGATTGAAATGTTGAAAAATCATTCCAATTCGTTGACGGTAAGGCGCCCATTCTATCTCTGATAGATTAGAAATATCAACACCTTCAAAAAAAATGGACCCTGCATCAATCTTCTCTAACCCATTTAAACAGCGAATAAGTGTTGATTTTCCTGCTCCACTGCGCCCAATAATGCCAAGGATTTCACCAGCATGGATATTTAAAGAGAGATTATTAATCACCGGAACACCAGCCGTTTTGTTAAAACAACGGCTGATGTTTTTTAAGGAGATAAGAGTAGGTTTTTCCATTCACAATTACTCGGATATTTGGCACAGTTATTCAGATATTTGGCACAATTACCAAGATGTTTGGGCGGTATTGCCAAAAATCTCTTTGATTTTTGCACGGATAAGATCGTTGTTGTAAGCGGCAACTAATTTTTTAACCCATGGTTCATCTTTTTCGCTCGTGCGTACAACGATGATATTATCATAAGGATTATTTTTTGCGCTCTCCCATGCGACTACATCTTTTTCGAAGTTTAATCCGGAAACAATAGCCCAGTTTGTGTTTATAATTGCAAGGTCAAAATCGTCAATAGCTCGTCCTAACATACCGGCATCGAGCTCACGAATTTGCAGGTTTTTAGGATTTTCGATAATATCAAGTGGAGATGCAAGAATATTATGAGGATCTTTTAACTTAATGAGACCTAAAGAATTAAGAAGAAGTAAGGCTCTTCCACCATTAGATGGGTCGTTCGGAATACCAACATGTGCACCATCACGAAGATCTTTTAAGTCTTTTATTTTGTGTGAGTAAACACCGATTGGAGCAATAAATGTATAGCCGACAATTGAAAGTTTATAGCCACGTTGTTTCATTTGTTCATTAAGATAAGGGGCGTGCTGAAAAGCATTCGCATCGATCTCTCCTGCGTTAACAGCATCATTAGGCAAAGCGTAATCAGAAAAATAAACGAGTTCAATATCTAAACCGACTTTTTTAGCCTGTTCAGCAGCAGTTTTCCAAATAATCGCATCCCGCCCTTCCATAATACCAAGTTTGATTTTTGTTTTGTCTGCGGCCATGGAAAAAGCAGTAGACAAAAAAAGTGCAAAGAGAGAGAGGAATAATCCTATAATCCGACTACGAGAAAAATTTTTTAATGTCATATGCTTTTAACTTTCTTTTTCGAGAAATTTTTTGAGGGAAGTTTCAATATACTCTGTATCTTTTTAGGCAGATTTAAAGTTATACAAGCTTTAGAGAATATTCAATCACTTTTATTTTTAAAAGAGTATTATTTTTCCTTCTATTTTAGTTGTTTTGGGGGCTGATCATCATTTGTTCATAGAAATTCTCTGAAATTCAAATAATTAATTCTTTTATTGCAATCATTTGTTGAGGGAACCAATGCCCCTTTAAAAACTTCTGTAAGGGACAATTGGTTGAAGAACCGGACAATCAGATGATGCTTTAGCCGTAAATTCATGAAGAACATACTGTGCAATCAAGATCAAAAGGCCGTGTTCGTGTAGGCGATAAAGAGAAATTTTGTTGCAATGTTGTGGGTTTTTGGGGGGGGGAATAAAGGTTGCTGATCATTGGATTTAAACGCGGCAAATTTTTGCAAAGGCGAATTTTTGCCCTTCATACGTTTTAAGAGAGGAAGAAAAATAATGTTAAGAAAGAAATTTTTATCAACAATGATGACTTTATGGGCTTTAGGAGCGTCAGGGGTGGCTGTGACTGCTTTTCACGCACAAGCTGGAACCATTACAGGAACAGTTGCTCGTGTTGCATCAGGTCAGGTATCTTTACGCACAGGCCCTGCGACAGCTTATAAAGTTATCGCAATGGTTCCAATGGGAGCAAAAGTGCAAATTTATGGCTGCCTATCCAATAAAACTTGGTGTTCTCTTGGTTATCATGGAAAAGTTGGTTGGGCATCTGCACGTTACGTCAATGTTAACAATGTTCCTACCATTGTTTTTAAAAAGATGCCAGCAAAATCAAAATCCATGGTAAAATCGCCAAAAGAAAAAGTAAAACAGGCTGTTTCCGACTTTAAAGCTCTTCCGGCGATTCAAAAAACACGGAAAAATATGCAAAAACTATACAGAACAGATATGATTATCGATTCTACAGGTGTTAAAAAAAGAGATGAACGAACAATTTTAAATCCGTCGCAAAAAGCACAAGGCGTTTCTGTAAAGCACGTGAGTGCTTATAATCCCTCCTTTCCTGATAATGTCAATTACAAAAATTTTGAACGTAATGAAACGCGTTACCGTGTCGTGACCTATCCTGCTCGATAAGGGTAAAGTTAATTTTACAACCGGAATGACAAAAAGGATCAGCAGCATGAAGCAAACAATGCTTATGCTGCTGATCCTATTGTACCGTAAAATGTCATTAAGGCGGCAATGCTTAACTTAAGGTGGCGAGGCATTCAAGGATATTCCGAGTCAAATTTGACAATACCTTGGATTACAGTTCTTTAGGATGGTGATATGAACCTTCAGCTGGGGAAGGTTATACTGAAGAGAAGCCGGACTTTTGACAGACCGGCTAGGGGTTCTTTGTCCTTTCGGACAGGGCGTTAATTTGCGGACTTAGGCTTTATCAAATTACGAAAAATGAGCAATTCAGCAATTTGAACGGCATTCAATGCTGCTCCTTTTCTTAAATTATCGGCGACAACCCAGAAAGCTAAACCATTTTCAACGGTGATATCTTCACGAACACGGCTAATAAAGGTATCATCTTCTCCGGTACCTTCATAAGGTGTGGTATAACCACCATCTTCGTGTTTATCGATAAGCTGACAGCCTGGTGCATCGCGGAGGAGCGCTTGTGCTTCAGATGCGCTTAGTGGTTTTTCAAATTCAACATGGACGGCTTCGGCATGACCGATAAAGACAGGGACCCGAACAGCAGTGGCTGTTAATTTAATTTTCGGATCGAGAATTTTCTTCGTCTCAACCGTCATTTTCCATTCTTCTTTTGTATAACCATCTTCCATGAAAACATCGATATGAGGAATGACATTAAAGGCAATGCGTTTAGTGAATTTTTTTGATGTAATTGGGTCTGCAACAAAAACTGCGCGTGATTGTTCGAAAAGTTCGTCCATTCCTTCTTTACCAGCTCCAGAAACAGACTGATATGTAGAGACAACAACACGTTTAATGATTGCAGCATCATGGAGAGGTTTTAAAGCTAAGACCAGTTGAATTGTTGAACAATTAGGATTTGCTATAATATTACGCTTAGAAAAGGCATTTATAGCTTCGCCATTGACTTCAGGGACTATCAACGGAACATTGGCATCATAGCGCCACGTGGAGGAATTATCGATGACGACACAGCCGGCAGCAGCAATTTTAGGGGCGTATTCTTTGGAAATGCTCCCTCCCGCAGACATAAGACAAAAATCTGTGTCAGAAAAATCGTAAGTATCCAGTGCTTTTACTTTTAAAGTTTTATCTCCATAAGAAACTTCTTGTCCTAATGAGCGTCGTGATGCGAGAGGGACAATTTCATGTGCAGGAAAACCACGTTCTTCTAAAATTGTAAGCATTTCACGACCAACATTTCCGGTTGCGCCGACAATTGCAACTTTATAACTCATTTTCTATATACTCCTCATGTCTCTCCACGTTTATTCCCCGTGCTATACTCAGGAGAGAGTGAGTTGGTCAAGGAACATCATTAAATTATATTTTTGATTTTCAACAACTCAATTTTGTGCACACCAATCATCATCATTAGCACAATAAATTGTTTTATTTCAAATAATACGTCTCTTTTAATCTTTCAGAATTGAAAAAATTGAATATTTTACGCTAAGCTATTATCTCTTTAGAAAACACTTTAATTAAGTGAATTCCTTATCTTCTGTCAATGTGTACCTTCACACTTTTGAATTTTTTAAAGATGGTATTACGTATCGCGTTGGTGGAATCTTTTTATACTTTATCTGTTAATTGTTGAATTATTTGATTTTCTCCCTATGCCTTTAAAAGCGAAGCTTCCTATTACAGTCTGTAAACTGCTAGATTCTAGCGGCTTCTCATTTTTCACTTAAACTAAAGGCTCAACAAGCAGGCCTAAAAATATTTAAAAAGATATTGGGCATCTAAAAAACATTTGAATGTTTCAAGGAGGTATGCGTGCTTCATATCCTCATACCTTAAATGATAGAATTTATGGCACAACAGGATAAACTTAAGTATCCATATATAGATAAATTCTTATGAAAGTTATACATATAGTTTTTCGTGTCTATTTTTAATTTATATTTCTTATTTTTACTTTAATCCTGTTATGCTATAAAATATCATTATTTGTAGTATGATGGTATATGATCTTTAAGCTTTCTCGATATATTTAAGTGTTTTTTAGTGTGTGGGAATATTCTTAGGCTTGTTTGGCAAGCCTTTTTTAAGTGACTTATATGAGTGGAAAGTCAGCCGTTGAACACTCCCATATTTACGTTTAATAAAAGAGCAAGTTAGCACCATCATCCATTTTTTCAGCAAACAATGTCGTTACAGCTCTTGGTATGTGAGACGATTCAATAAGAGGTATGCCTTTTTGTACATTTTTACTCACACGCCAACTTTGCTTGTGTTGTGCAAACAAGAGATTTTGATTGATTCAATATAGAACACGTTTGAAATGAAAGAATTTTACGATATTCGAAACACTTATTCAATATCAATAACGTTAGATTATCATTATAAATCAATGCACTATTTCTAAGTTAAACTCGTTAGAATTCGGATTATTTACAAATCAGATTAGATTAAGCATTTTCATTCTCATGAAGTGTGGGGAGACAGTCACAATTCTTGTCAATATTATTAAGGACTTTGATTATCTTTGCAATGAACTTATGAAAATAAGGGGTTATTTTTTTCATCAGAAATCAACTGCAAAATTGCTCTTTGTTTTTTGCGGGTCAGTATTCTGAAATTTTTTAAAAGTAAATATTCTGCTTTGCTTGCTATTCTGTCATCACAATGATAGAGGTTCTCTTCTTTTTTTGCGCCATCAGCATAAAAGAAGGAAACGGGAACATCTAATATATGAGCAATTTCCTGTAAACGTCTTGCACTTACGCGATTTAAGCCTTTTTCATACTTTTGGATTTGTTGGAATGTTACGCCTAAATGACTTCCTAATTGTTTTTGAGAAAACCCCATGACGTTTCTTCTGAAGCGAATTTTTTTGCCTAAAGAAATATCGTAAAAATGTAGATTTTTGGCTTTCACTTGATGTCCCCACCGGTTGCGAGCGCCCTCGCATTAGTATTCCGGGGTCTGGAAGTGCTGACTCAAAACAGCCCCTTGCTTTTAGTGCTGAAAGCACTTGGACATAACAAGAGCCCCCGGAAATTCCGGGATATCCGCAAAAGCGGTTTTATTTCTAGTTTGAGTTTTTCGGGCTTCCAGACCCTATTTGATTGTCGCGTATACAACCAAAAACACAAGCCTCCTTCATAAGGCAATTACTTTCAATCGTCAATTGAAATTACAACAGTGTTTCTTGTTTGTTGTTTCAAGTTTTCACGTAATTAATGCGTATATTATACATAAAAATATTGCTTGAGATACTTTAGATACTTGTAAAAATTGTAAAGCGAAATTAAAGGGTGATGGCAAGGTAATGGGGTGATTTTCTCCTTTACGATTTTATGTTTTCTCCCCCAAATTAGGTTGCTTCTCCGTTTCAAAGATTACGCAAACAGATAAATATTCTTGTCCCGATATGGTATACATAAGATGATATAACTTGTCGTTTTTATTCATCTTAAATCGAGGTATCTCAAATATGTTGTTCGTAAATAGTATAAATTAAAGTCCATGAAATATAACAATCTTTATGTTTAATATAATAAATTTCATTTACCTGAGTTGGTTCAAAATGTTATTATAATTCTTGCTTTTAAGAAGTTCATAAGAGCCATTTTTATTCAGATGCTTGTGTGGTGCAAGCGAATGGTTTTGATTGCTTCAGTATGAACAGGCTGGAATGAGAGAATCTGATGATATTTTTGGCTTTTGTTACAAGGTGTAAAGCGATATAAATATCTTTATTGTAAAGTTCTTTTTTCAGAAATCGTAAATATTGAGATATCATATTGATAGAGACTTGATAACAGTGGGCTTGTAGAGGGAAATTGCATGAGGATTTTTTATTTTTTATGCGTTATTTCTTCATTGTTTTGCAAAGGGCGCGCTTCTGAGGCAAGCATAATGGGAACGCCATCACGAATAGGGTAGGCAAGTTTGGCTTTGAGAGAAATGAGCTCTTGTGTTTTTCGGTTGAAAGAGAGCGTGCCTTTCGTCATTGGGCAGACGAGCAATTCGAGCATTTTGGGATCTGTGGTCATTTTTTTCATGTTTGGACATTCATTAGTTTAAGCGGTAATCTGTTCCTGTTTGTTTCATGAGCGAGCGTTCTGTTAATGCAAGAAGAGTTTGGGCACGGCTTTCGATATCTGGAGCTTCAAGGAGAGCTTGTTTTTCTGCTGGTGTAAAGGGGATAAGAGCTGAAAAAGCATTAACCAATATAGGTGTAGGGGCTTCTATGATGCTGCTCCAATTATATTCCATTTCATGTATGGTTAGATATTTTTCTACAACGTCGAGTAAGTTCTCTCGGTTAATGCTTTCTTCAATATCAAATTCTTGCAAGTCTTTTATGTTTGATTGGATGAGAGCTGTTCGATAGGATTTTGTGTTTTTCAATTCTTGTTCTAAAGTGAAGCGGCAAACACCTTGTAAGATAATGAACAGTTGTCCGTTTCCTGTTTCACTGTAGTTTGTAATGCGCCCTATACAGCCTGTTTTATAAAGTTGTGTAGAGAAGCGATCTGTATCCGATGAAAGTGGTTGAATAATGCCCAATAGACGATCAGTTACCATAACATTTTCAATCATTTCAAGTGATTCTGGTTCAAAAATATTGAGTGATAAAAAACCACCGGGTAGTAAGAGTGCACCTTCTAAAGGAAAAAGAGCAATTTGCTTTGGAAGATCATTTTCGCAATTGTAAGAGATATTACCAGCTTTCATGAGTATTTTGTCACCTTTGTTCGGTAGTTTTAGTCTGTAAATAGTCGCTATTTATGACACTATTGAGAAAGCAGAAAACCTACTTCTTGTGCATTAAAATCATACTTATAAAATATTTGAAGTCCTTATTCTCAAAAAGAATATGAAACCCTATCTTTAAGGTTGAACTGCGCGCGAAAGAATATTGCTTTGCGATCTTTTTAGTGTGTGACGTTTTGCATGATTTTCAAGAGGTATTTTTGTTTATAGCTTTTGATTTTTGTCTTAAATTTCCTAAAATGTGTTGCTTGCAATTTTTGTAAGGTTCAAAAGGATAATATTATAAATCTTTTGAAGCAGCTTATGCAAGTTTTAAAATGAGAACATTTTCATCACTTTACTAATGACAGTGTGATGAAGATAGGCTATAGGTTTAAATATGCTGGAAAGAGCGTTATCGTTTCTTTCATTCTTTTGCGGGAGAGTGCAGATTGCAAATTTTCGCATTGCCGCCGAAGGGGAAATAGCCCATAATCTCTCAGGCTTTAAGGACCGTAAAAGGAAGAAGGCAGATCTGGAAAGTCGGGAGAACCCGCGCCGAAGGTGTAAGCGAAAAATCTTTTCGCGAGTCTCTCAGGTTGATGACAGAGGGGGCAGAGACGGCCATATTCTGTGGGCGTTAGCGCAGCTTTGGAGTTATTATGGGCATAGCACAAGAAACATCTTTTTTAAAAACACTTCCTTTATATGATTTGCATGAAAAAGCAGGAGCAAAATTTGGTGCTTTTGCGGGTTGGAACATGCCTTTAACTTATCCTCTTGGCGTTTTAAAAGAGCATCTTCATACGCGTGCACATGCAGGACTTTTTGATATTTCTCATATGAAATTGATTGCGGTTGAAGGGGCACAAGCTGTGGAATTTTTGTCCTATGCTTTTCCCATTGATGCAGCAGCTTTAAAGATTGGGCATTCACGGTATAATTATTTGCTTAATGAGCAGGCTGGTATTCTTGATGATCTTATCATTACCCGTTTGGAAGAGGGTCGTTTTATGTTGGTCGCCAATGCTGGGAATGCACAGGCTGATTTTTTAGAATTGGAAAAGCGTGCGGTTGATTTTGAATGTCAAGTGATTGCCCTTGAAAGGGTATTGCTTGCGCTTCAAGGTCCTGAAGCGGCAGCTGTTCTTGCTGATGCCGATTTACCAGGGAATGAATTGTTCTTTATGCAAGGATTCGAACCACAACAGGATTGGTTTATAACGCGTTCTGGTTATACGGGAGAGGATGGTTTTGAAATTGCTTTGCCTATAGGGCATGCGCATATGTTGGCTGAAAAATTGCTGAGTGATTCTCGTGTTGAGTGGATTGGACTTGCCGCACGCGATAGCTTGCGGTTGGAAGCGGGGCTGTGTTTGCATGGAAATGATATTACCCCTGATACGACACCTATTGATGCGGCTCTAACATGGGCTGTTCCTAAAAGTGTTCGAGAAAAAGCACAATTTTATGGTGCAAAGGCTTTTCTTGAAGCACTGCAAAAAGGACCGGCTCGTTGTCGTGTTGGATTAAAACCGCAAACGCGTCAACCTATTCGTGCCGGTGCGGTGCTTCTTGATGATCAAGGTAATGAGATTGGCATTGTAACATCAGGTGGTTTTGGTCCTTCTTTTGATGGTCCTGTCGCGATGGGTTACGTTCCTGTTGATTTTAAAGTTGAAGGGACACAAGTCTTTACAGAACTGCGAGGCAAAAAGATTGTATTATCAGTTCATTCTCTTCCCTTTGTTGAACAACGTTATTTTAAAGGATGATTTTTTATGTCTAAAACTTATTTTACACATGACCATGAATGGCTTAGCGTTGAAGGGCAAATGGTGACTGTTGGGGTTACGCATTATGCGCAAGAGCAATTAGGGGATTTGGTTTTTGTTGATTTACCACAAAGTGGAACAAAACTTTCCAAAGGAGAGGCGGCGGCTGTTGTAGAATCAGTGAAGGCGGCTTCAGATGTTTATGCTCCTCTTGATGGTGAAGTGGTCGAAATAAATGAAGCCTTGGCTGATAATCCTGAACTGGTAAACCAGAAACCCGAAACAGAAGGCTGGTTATGGAAAATGACATTGCAGGATGAGACACAACTGGAGGGGTTGTTAGATAAAGATGCTTATAAAGCTTTGATTGGATGAGTACCATGATCGAGCGTTCTTTTTCTTCTCGACATATTGGGCTGCGTCCTGATGAAACACAAAAAATGCTTGATGTTTTAGAGCTTGATTGTGTTGAGACACTTATTTCTCAAGCTGTTCCACACTCTATCCATTTGGGACGTTCACTGAATCTTCCAGAGGCTGCTAGTGAAGGACAAGCCTTGGAAGAACTCTCCAAGATGATGGAGCGTAACCATGTGCACAAAAGTTTTATTGGGCAAGGATATCATGGAACTTATGTGCCTCCGGTTATTTTACGAAATCTGTTTGAAAATCCTGCTTGGTATACTGCTTATACGCCTTATCAAGCAGAAATTAGCCAAGGTCGTTTAGAGCTTTTATTTTATTTTCAGACATTGGTTAGTGAACTAACAGGTTTGCCTGTTTCTGCTGCTTCCCTTCTTGATGAAGCAACTGCTTTAGCTGAAGCCAATGCCCTTGCTGTTCGCTTTTTCCGTGAGAAAAAAACAAAAATTTCTCTTCAGAGTCTTTTACATCCTCAGACTTTGAGTGTTGCGCAAACGCGTGCTGAAACACAAGGGATTCAGATTAGCCAAAATGGCGAAATTGATCCTGATACAGCGGCAATTGTTTTGTCTTGGCCAGATACAAAAGGCTCTTTTCATGATTACAGTGAGATCATAAAAGAGGCAAAGGAAAAGGGAGCTTTAGTTATCGTTGTAGCTGATCCTTTAGCGCTTACTCTTCAGGAGCCACCTGCTCAATGGGGGGCAGATATCGTTGTTGGCACTATGCAGCGTTATGGCGTTCCGATGGGATTTGGTGGTCCACATGCTGGTTACCTTGCTGTGAGTGATGCGTTAACGCGTCTTATTCCAGGGCGTATTGTTGGTCAATCCGTGGATACCAAAGGACGCGTTGGTTTTCGTTTAGCTTTGCAAACACGTGAACAACATATTCGGCGCGATAAAGCGACGTCAAATATTTGTACAGCGCAGGCTTTGTTGGCTAATATGGCAACCGCTTATGCTGTTTGGCATGGGCCAAAAGGCTTACAAGAAATTGCGCAGCGAATTCATCATTTAACATGTCGTTTTGTTGCTGGTTTAGAAGCAGCAGGGATTCATGTTGAAGGGAAAAGCTTTTTTGATTGTGTGAGTATTTCTGTTAAGGGAAAAGCGCGAGAAATTGCGCATCAAGCCAAAATAGGTGGGCGCCTTATTCGTGTTCTCGATGATGACACTATTGCAATCAATTTTGATGAATTATCAACAGAAGAAGATGCTGGTGCTTTAGCGCAGCTTTTGGGGGCACAACTCTTTGATAAGGTTTCTCCACGACTCTTTGGAAAAAAACGGGATGCTGCTTTTCTTTCTCAGCCTTTTTTTCATGCTGTTCATTCAGAGACAGATATGATGCGCTTTTTGCGTCGTTTAGCGGATAAGGATTTGGCGCTGGATCGCGCTATGATCCCTCTTGGTTCTTGTACAATGAAGCTTAATGCAGCTGCTGAATTGATGCCTGTGAGCTGGGCGAGCACGGCCAATATACACCCCTTTGTTTCACAAGAGGATGCAGCGGGTTATTTGGAGATGATCAACCAGTTAAATGCGTGGTTGTGTGAAATTACAGGATTTGCGCAAGTTTCTTTTCAGCCAAATTCTGGTGCTCAAGGTGAATATGCTGGGCTTTTGGCTATCCGACGATATTACCAATCACGAGGAGAACATCAACGTACAGTTTGTCTTATTCCTGCATCTGCGCATGGTACCAATCCAGCTTCGGCTCATATGGCAGGGATGGAAGTCGTTGTGGTAAAATGTTTAAGCGATGGTGATGTTGATGTAGACGATCTCAAGATGAAAGCGCAATTGCATAAAGATAAATTGGCTGCTCTTATGATTACTTATCCTTCAACCCATGGTGTTTACGAGGAAAGCATTAAGGAAATTTGTTCTATTATTCATGAAAATGGCGGACAAGTTTATTTTGATGGTGCTAATCTCAATGCCCTTGTGGGGCTTGCTCGTCCTGCGGATATTGGCGCTGATGTTTGTCATATGAATCTTCATAAAACATTTGCTATTCCTCATGGTGGTGGTGGTCCTGGTATGGGACCAATTGGAGTTGCAGTGCATCTCAAACCATTCTTACCAGGTCATGAACAGGATGGGACAACACATGCGGTTTCTGCTGCTCCTTATGGAAGTGCGTCTATTCTTGCAATTACATGGATGTATATTCGAATGATGGGGGCTGATGGCTTAAAATATGCAACACAAATAGCCATTTTAAATGCCAATTATATTGCTGCACGTCTTTCAGCTGCTTATTCCATTCTTTATCGGGGCAAGCATGGACGTGTTGCTCACGAATGTATTGTGGATACACGCGTGTTGAAAGAGCAGTATGGGGTGAGTGTTGATGATATTGCAAAACGTCTCATTGATTATGGATTCCATGCGCCTACGATGTCGTTCCCTGTTCCGGGAACTTTAATGATTGAGCCAACGGAATCAGAACCAAAAGCAGAGATTGATCGTTTTTGTGATGCTTTACTCTCTATTGCTGAAGAAGCGAAAAAAGTTGGGAATGGGGTTTGGCCAAAAGACAATAATCCATTGGTGAATGCCCCTCATACAGTGGCTGATACTTTAGATGATGCTTGGGTACGACCCTATTCGCGACAAGAAGCTGCTTTTCCCAACAGTTCTCTTGATCCAGCCAATAAATATTGGCCTCCTGTATCGCGTATTGATAATGTTGCGGGAGACAGAATGCTCATTTGTTCGTGTCCACCATTGGGAAATACCTATTAAATAACAAATATATATTTAATTTGTTTATTTGCATGAACGAAAAAAGCCCACACATTTTGTGTGGGTTTTGTACTTGTTGATCATGTTACTATGGAATTATTTGTCTATTTTCTAGAATTTTGCATTGTTTTTTATAACATGAGCAAAATCGAAAAAGTCGACAAAAAGCTGTGTTTTGTCGGCAATAGGCATGCTCTCCTTTGCATTCTACCGTATGACATGGTTTTTGACTAGTCGGCATCGGTTTAGCCAGCTAATTCATGTAAACGAGAGTGAAAACCTATGAGGATAGGGGCACGTCTGTTGCATGTGTTGTGACATACTACTTCTCACTAAGGTGACGACGACGGGTTGTAGAAAGAATAAAATCAAATTTAATGTTTTTGATGATAAAGACACGCGAAACTCTGTTGTTGCATCTTTTCGAGTCAAGAATTGTCTAAATATTTCTCTTTAATCTGCTTTTTGTAAATATGACGAAAAAATATGTAAGAACACCTGTCAGAATGAGCAAACGCAAAGCCAAATGTATTATGTTTTTTTTTACAAGGGGTCTTATAAAAGCCGGCACATCTTTCCACTTCATTGCAAGTCAGTTTGTGACTTTACGGCGCTGTTTTCCTAAGAGCTCGTGTGCTTTAGCTGTTGCCTGTAAATCAACATCCAAACTTAATGCAGCAACATGTCTTGAGCCAGAGATTGAGAAAAAAAGAGCTTTATGAGTAGTTCCTGCTTTTGTCTGTCAGATGAGGGCGGGGATTGCGTATTTCTGTTGACGTAATCTTTGAAACTGGAAGACAATCTTATTTTGGAAAATGTAAAGCCGTAAGGTGAAAATCAATCCTCAGTTTGTCATCTCCTCTTAATTCAGCTTTATGGCTTTCAAAAGCATTTAAAGCAATGTTTTTTAAATAATGGGGATTACACATTGCTCCATACTTTATATTTATTGTGTTCTTTAGTGGGGGAATGATCCTCATGTAAAACAGAACGCTCCAAAAAGAATATACTTGAGTTGTTAATTCACGTGTTTGTTTTAAAGAGACACTTCGCTCCCAATCCCATTTCGCGACGGCGCTCGTGAATGGTGTAAGGGTAAATCCATTGATTCCCCACTATCTTTACGCTTCATAACGGAGTAAGCTGGGCACTATCATACACTTTGCCAGCGCCTAATGTTATAGCTCTTGGCACTATGGTTCATAAGAGGCATTATTCTTTTCTTAAATCATTTTTATCTACACATAGTTCAGCTTGTGGTATGCAAGCGAATGATTTTAATTGGGAAATTAATTTTAAAAACTTTGTAGTAGATTCTTTTTTGTCAATTTATGGGGAAAGGCTAAGTTTTTGTATTTTAGGTGAAAGCTACTTCCATAAAACAGTCCATCAACTTGTCTGTTTTGAGATTTCTGTGAATGTACGGTGTCTATGACCATTCTGTGTGGTTGATTGTTGTAAAATCTTTTGTAAAAGCCCCTCAATTTTCTAAAATGATGATTTTTATCAATTTATTTTTTTAAAGAGTTTTTATGTGTAAATGTATTTATAGCGGGAGCCAAGAGATGTTAGAATTTCATTGGGAAGGGTATCGGCATCTATAGATACTTTTTCAAGTGTTTGATGGGGACCAATGAGTTCTACCCAGTCACCAGTTTGAGGTTTTTGTTCAAGATCGGTCGTATCTACAATAATGGAATCCATAGAAACCCGCCCAACCATGGGAAGTTTGTGCCCGTTGAAATAAACAGTTCCTTTATTCGAAAGAGTACGGAGCCAGCCGTCTGCGTAGCCTATAGAAATGGTTGCAAGAGTGCTTGGTCTGTTGGTTATAAAGCTTTCTGCATAACCAACAGGTGCTCCTATATCAACAACGCGGCTTTGAATGACTTGGGCTTCAAGTTTTAAAACAGGTTTCAAAGGTGATGGGTGTTTTCCCCGCGGATCAACTCCGTAAAGTGCAATGCCTGGACGAACAAGATCAAAATAAAAATCTGATCCTAGAAAGATACCTCCAGAATTGGCAAAGGAAACTTTGCAAGCAGGCAATTGCGCAAGGATCGTTTTGAAAGAAGTCAATTGGGCATAATTTGATGGGTGGGTATCATCTTCTCCGTTAGAAAGATGACTAAGAATATATTTTATTTCTGCTTTTTCGAAAATTGTAGGGTGTTTGATGAGTTTTTGTAATTCTTTTTGATCCAGTCCTAATCGGTTCATATGGGTATCGATTTGAACAATTGCTGGAAATTTTTTATCTTTTTTTTGACAAATTTTTTGCCAATTTTCAATGGCATTCCAAGAGTTTAGAACAGGAACAATACCAGATTGTGCGACAAACTCTTCTGCTAAGTGTGGAAGTCCATTCAGAATGGCAATTGTGACATTTGATGGTAAAATGCTTTTTAATTGGAGTGCTTCTCTGATTTGGGCGACAAAAAAAGTGCGACAACCAGCTTGATAAAGGGCAGGAGCAATTTTGTGAGCTCCTAATCCATAGGCATTTGCTTTTACAACTGCTGAACATTGTGTTGGAGCTACACGTTTGGCTAAAGTAATATAATTGGCAACAATGGCACTGACATCGATGGTTGCTACAGCTGTATAGAGTGATGTATTTATTTCATCATTAACGGATTTGTTCATTTTAAAAGCTTATCTGTGTTCGTGAAATACGGAGTTTTTTTGGTTGTTTCATTGAGGTTCTTTACGATATAGGGGAAAGACACTATTTGCTATGGTCAAAATCATTAAGAAGCCTATGCTGCCATTAAAGTCGTTTTTTATGTAAAATGGTACTCTAGATATAAGAGATAGTTTAGTTTTATTTGTGTTGTTATCAACATGGTATTTTCTAATGATTTGTAAAACATAGACTTTTTTACTTATTTTCCCTCGTTTAGGCATATAAAAAAATAAACATAGTTTATTGTATTGTATCATTTTGAAGAGTGCAATGTTAGACTATTATTGCTGGTGTGATTGTTGTGATTAAATATTGCATTGGCTTCTTATTTAGAGAAGGTAAAATGATTAAATTAACCACGTTAAGTCAATGTATTACAAGTTTTTTACCATGAGGGGGAAGATCACTCATCTGTGCAATTTTGGATGTCGTCTCATGCACTTAAAATTATTTTTATTGAATGGAAAACAGTGTGTAAACACTTTTTGATACATTAAAAACTGTTGATTTAGAAAACTCGTTGATTTGGATATTATTTGTTTTCAAGATGGATTGGGTATCCAATATTTACTTTCTAGTCTTTGATTGGTTTTAAGTGAAATCAATTTTATCGCTTATAGAGCGCGCTAGACTCATTTATTTAATTTTGACATAAAAGTGTTAACCTTGAGGCTTTTGTGTTGAGAAAATTGTTGGCAGATGGTTGTGCAAGTACTATATCACGTCAAGGATTCGAAATTTAACGTTCAATAAAGATATGGGGAAGAGTATGAATACGTCTGCTACCAATGTTCCGTCAAGCATCAGCAGCGTTGCAAATTTTCCGATTCCTGAGAATGTGTTCGCCCTTACTGTCCAAGAGGTTTGTCACTATACAGATCGGTTATTTAAATTCCGTCTGAATCGTCCGGAAAGTTTTCGTTTTCGTTCGGGTGAGTTTGTTATGATCGGTTTGCCAAATGCAGAAAAGCCGATTTATCGCGCTTATTCGATTGCAAGTCCCTTTTGGGATGAACAGCTTGAGTTTTTTTCGATAAAAGTTCCAGGGGGACCTTTAACCGAGCATCTCCAAAAAATTAAAATTGGTGATACAGTTCTCATGCGTAAAAAATCTACAGGAACGCTGGTGCTTGATGCTCTTATTCCTGGAAAACGTCTTTATCTTCTTTCAACTGGGACGGGGATTGCTCCTTTTGCAAGCCTTATTCGTGATCCTGAAACTTATGAAAAATTTGCAGAAGTTGTCCTTATTCAAACAACGCGCGAAAAAAATGAGTTAATTTATGCAAAAGATCTTGTTTCCTCTTTGCAACAAGATCCACTCATTGGAGAGTATGCACAACAGTTGAGATTTTATCCTATGACTACTCGTGAAGCTTCTGAGCATATGGGTCGTATTACAACTGTGATGGAAAGTGGGGACTTTTTTGAAACAACAGGCCTTCCTAAGATTCATCCTGATGAGGATCGGGTGATGATTTGTGGTTCCATGGCTATGTTAAAAGATTGCGCAAGGATGTGTGAAAGCTTTGGTCTTGTTGAAGGGGCCAATAATGCTCCTGCTACTTATGTTGTAGAGCGCGCTTTTGTGGAGTAATGAGTGGGAAAGTTGATGCTTTATCTTCTTTCAAACCGGTACGGTTTTTTTTCTTTTGCAAGCTTTATTCGTGAGCCTGACATTTATGAAAAATTTTCAGAAGTTGTTCTTATTTAAATAACGCGCGAAAAGAATGAGTCAAATTGTGCAAAAGATCTTGTTTCCTTTTTGCAATAAGATCCACTCATTGTGGGGCATATGCACAACAGCTGAAATTTTATCCTATGACCACTCGTGAGCTTTCTGAGCATATGGGGCGTATTACGACTGTTATGGAGAGTGGTGCTTTTTTGAAACAAGCGGCTTTGAAACAATAGAACTCGCAAAATTCATCCTAATGAAGATCGGGTGATGATTTATGGTTTTATGACGATGTTAAAAGATTGCGCAAGGATGTGTGAAAGCTTTGGTCTTGTTGAAGGGGCTGATATTCTTGCACATTACATTATATTGTAGAAAGAGCTTTTTTCGAGGGAGAGGGAAGTTGTGATGCGGTATATGCTAATGCAGTAATCGAATCCCAATCACTTATTGCAATGAGTTTTTGGGGCGCTATCCAAGAACCTCCAACGCAGAAGACATTGGGCAGTTGGAGCCATTGTGTTGCACTTTTTTGTGTAATACCGCCTGTTGGGCAAAACCGGATATCAGAGAAGGGAGATGCTAAAGCTTCGATGAAGGAAATACCCCCAGTAGCTTCAGCAGGGAAAAATTTAAGATATGAATAGCCTTTGTTTAATGCTTGCATGAGTTCACTTGGGGTCATTGCACCGGGAAGAAGGGGAATTTCACTATTTTTTGCACAATTGATTAGTTCATTGGATAATCCGGGGCTTACAATAAACTTGGCTCCAGCTTGTTCGGCTTTTTCGTAATGTGTTGTGTTGAGAATTGTGCCGGCTCCAACAATTGCTTCAGGGACTTCTTGTGTAATTTTCTGAATTGCTTTGAGGGCATTTGGTGTTCGCAAGGTGATCTCAATTGTTTTTAATCCACCTTTGACAAGAGCGCGTGTTAAGGGTACAGCACTTTGTAGATTGTCAATGAGTAAAACAGGTATAACAGTTTGTCCTTGGAGATATAATAAAAGCTTTTCTCTTTTTTGGCACATGATATTTTTTCTTCTTGGAGATGATATTATTTGTATCGTTTGATTAAGCACAATATGTTAAAGAGTACATGAATAAATCTTGAAATTGAATGAAACGCGCGTTATGGCAAAACACATGGAAAAGAATTTTAAAGTTGCTGCACTTTATTGCTTTGCAGATTTGAAGCATTATCATCAATTACAAAAACCTTTGCAGGATTTATGTCAAGCAAAGGATATCAAAGGCACTCTGCTTTTAGCACAAGAGGGCATTAATGGAACAGTTGCTGGTTCTTGTGATGCGATTGAGGCATTGGTGGATTTTATTACGGCTGAGCCAGCGTTTCAAACGCCGGAGATTAAATATTCATGGGCATCAAAAATGCCTTTTCATCGCATGAAAGTGCGGTTGAAAAAAGAGATTGTGACGATGGGGGTTGAAGGGGTTGATCCGCTAAAAGTTGTTGGTACTTATGTCGATCCTGAAGATTGGAATGCTCTTATTCAAGATGAAGAGACAATTTTAATCGATACACGGAATGACTATGAATATGCGATAGGGAGTTTTCAAGGAGCGATTGATCCGCAGATTAAAACATTTCGCGAATTTCCTGAATGGGTGCGTAAACATGAGGCTGAGTTAAAGAAAAAAAAGAAAATTGCCATGTTTTGTACAGGTGGTATTCGGTGTGAAAAATCAACAGCTTATGTTCGTGATCTTGGTTATGAGCAAGTCTACCATCTAAAAGGAGGTATTCTAAAATATTTAGAAAAAATTCCAAAAGAGAAAAGTTTATGGTGGGGTGAGTGTTTTGTTTTTGATGAGCGTGTTTCTGTTCAACATGGTCTTGAAGAATGTGGACGCGAATTATGTCGCGCGTGTCGTTCTCCTCTTAATGCTGAAAGCAAATTATCGCCTCATTATGAGGAAGGTGTTTCCTGTGATGCTTGTTATAACACGCGTAGTGAAGCCGATAGAGAGCGCTTTCGTGAGCGCCATAGGCAATTTCAATTGTTGAAGTTGCGTGCAATTGATTCTCATCAAGGGACATAAGGATATCGCAGTGTAGGGCTTTAAATTGTAGCGTTTTTCTCTTAAATTTAAGAGAGAAGAGTTTTTTAATATTAGTAGAAAAATATTTTATAAGACCGGATATTATTCGGTCTTTTTGTTTATGTTAAATTATTTGACTTATAAGTAATCATTATAGATTGTTCGCTCTCCTTGACTTATAGGATTGAGTTTTCAAATACTTTTCATTTAAAAATAGAAAAGCCGTTCACCAACAGCGCAGAGGAGGGAGATTATAGTTTAAGAGAAAAGCGTATGAATAAGATGTGATTAATAAGAGGAGATGAAAAAGCAGATGCTAGGTGGAAAAATAAAATGATAATAGGAGTTTATGATTTCAGAATTTAATATAATACATTAATTTATAATGATAATTTATTATTCATTCGAATAAAAGAGTTCAATATTGTGAACTTTGTTGCTTTCAGATTAGATGAGAACGAATCGCGTAAAATTCATTCACTTGTACGTTGCAAATGGGAGCAACGTGTGGACAAAAATCATTTTAGATAAGGTGTTATGAAACATTTCAATGTAGGAGTTTCTGCAATATTGGGAGTTGGCAGATAGAATGGGAGCGTTTGTTTTTAATTTCATAAGTATAAAGAGGGTGAGATGTAGTTGATCTATATCATACAAGCTATATTATACGGGGAATTCTTCATGATATTTTGCTTAAGCGATGCTGTGAAATGAATGTGGAAGTAGGGATGTTTTTTAGGATGTAAATGAGAAAGATAATGGTGTTTTGTTGGGGGAAGGACACGTTATCTTTAAAGATTATGGTGCTTCAGTCGTTACTATCCTCAGTCTTCAATGTTGGTCATCTTTGCATTTGAGAGGATATATAAGAGGTACTCCTTTTTTCAATTGTTTTTTATTTGTGATACGCAAAAGAATGATTTTAATTGATTCATTGTAAGAGGGTTGAAATAAGAGGATTTTATAATGGGATTTTTGTTTAAGGGTACAATAATAAATTATCATTATAAATTAATGTTTTGAGTAATTTATTTGCGTTATTTTCTGCTGCAGATATTAGGAGATAGAATAGGGTAAAGAAACGAGGGGCTTTAAACGCAAGACAGTGATTTATGTTGTACGGATAATGTAAGGGTGTGATCTCATGAAAGCGGATGGATGGCTTTGTCTGGGGGAGAGTGTTGTTTTTTCGCATCATTTTATCTTTAAGAATTAAAAAATGTTTAAAATTAAAAAAATGATTGAAATGAGAAAGAATTCGTTTTATAGGATGCCTTGCCCAAAGTCGCACGTGCCTGTGGGTGTCCGCTGGTTCTCAAATGGTGAGATTAACCGGTACGGTACCTGGAACTAACCGCTCCAGTCATTCTTACAGCCAATTGCAAGAATGAGGACATCTTGAAGCAACGACGGTGCGGGCCTTTCTGGTGTCTTCCAGCTTTTAAATGCTGGGATAACTATAGAGGCACACCTCATTGCCTTCAGTGCGGAAGTGGTTTTCTCAACTCCAATCAAAAAGGCAGATAAAATAGAATAACGCGGTTTCGCGCTGTTCTTTCGCAGCATGCAATGCTAATTTCTGGTTTTTTGTAATCAGAATGGGGATGGTTGTTGTGTGTTTTTTGTCCTTTAGCTTTTGGCAGCTTTGGCTGTCTAAGCATAGAGTGGGGGAGCGTTCCCTCAAGGAGAATTGCAGATGGCAACGCAACGTATTCGCGATTTTCTTGCAACACATCGTTCTGAAGGTCCATGCTTAATTGTTGACCTTGATGTTGTTCGTGATAACTATTTAAATTTTGAAAAAGCTCTGCCGCAGTCTCGTATTTTTTACGCAATAAAGGCAAATCCAGCTCCTGAAATCTTGCGTTTGCTAAGTTCTTTAGGATCTTCTTTTGATGCGGCTTCTGTTGCAGAAATTGAAATGGCTTTAAAAGCAGGAGCAACGTCAGAGCGTATTTCTTTTGGAAATACGATTAAAAAAGAGCGTGATATTGCACGAGCATATGCATTGGGAGTTTCACTTTATGCTGTTGATTGTGTTGAAGAAGTGGAAAAAATTGCGCGTGTTGCTCCAGGAGTACGTGTTTTTTGCCGTGTTCTTACCGATGGCAAAGGTGCAGAGTGGCCATTGTCACGCAAATTTGGTTGTGTTCCAGATATGGCGGTTGATGTTCTAAGACGGGCACACCAATTGGGTTTGCAAGCCTATGGTGTTTCTTTTCATGTTGGATCTCAGCAGGTTGATTTGAGTGCGTGGGATCGTGCTTTATCGGATGCTTCTACAGTTTTTAAGCGTTTGGAACAAGAAGGCATTTCACTAAGGTTGGTGAATATGGGGGGCGGTTTTCCAACGCGTTATTTGAAAGATGTCCCTACAGAACAAGCTTATGGTACAGCAGTTTTTGATTCATTGAAAAAGCATTTTGGTAATCGTATCCCTGAGACGATTATTGAGCCAGGACGTGCGATGGTTGGCAATGCTGGTGTTATTCGTACAGAAGTTGTTCTAATATCTAAAAAAGCTGATAACGATAATGTACGATGGGTTTATCTTGATATTGGGAAATTTAATGGTCTTGCTGAGACTATGGATGAAGCCATTCGTTATCCTATTGAGACACCTCATGATGATAAGGTGATGGAGCCTTGTATTTTGGCTGGACCGACATGCGATTCGGCAGATGTTCTCTATGAAAAAACACCTTATCCGCTTCCTCTATCCCTAACGATAGGAGATGAAATATTGATTCATGGAACGGGTGCTTACACAACAACTTACGCATCGGTTGCTTTTAATGGTTTTGAGCCTTTACGATCATATGTGATCTGACATTTCCTTTTAACTATAGTTTTTTAGATTTTTTGCTATGCTCGTCATGGCGCTGTAAGAGGGCGGTTATAGAGATGAACATGATTAATTTTCAAACAAAAGATGGGGCATGTTTTACACTTTTATTGGAGCAAGAAGCCGATAAGCCTTATCGAGAAAATTTGCTTGATTCAATGATGGGGTATGGACGTAAACGTAAATCATCAGAGGTTTTACGTCGTGGTCGTTTGGCTGCTCAAGGGCTCTCTTTTGTGGTTAAAAATGTGCTTGGAGAGCTTGTGGGAAGTGTCCGTCTTTGGCATGTTTCTTTTTCTAAAGAAAAAAATGAAACACAACATGCTTTACTTTTAGGCCCCTTGGCTGTTGCGTCTGAATGTGCTGGTATGGGAATAGGATCAATTTTAGTCCGCCATGCAATTGAAACAGCAAAAAAATTGGGATATGGCGCCATTTTGCTGGTAGGGGATTTTGAATTTTATCAACGTTTTGGCTTTTCAAATAGTTTAACAGAAAATTTGGCAATGCCTGGTCCTTACGAAAAACATCGCTTTCAAGCGTTGGAACTGATACCACATTATCTTTCTGGGTGTTATGGCACTTTGGTTCCTAGTGGAGAACGAGAAGTTTCAAATCGTTTTCAGCATCATAAAGTCGCTTGAAGATAGTGTTTATTTCGTTTTTCAGCAGCTGCCATTGAGAAGAGCATACCGTTTTGACAGTGCCAAGGTATTTAGCGGTACAAAGTTTTGGGGAGTTGTATTGCGATTTTATTATATGGCTTTTTCTTTATGGGGCTGGTTTCTTATTTTTGATAATTTCAGTTAAGTGAGTAAGAATATATTTTAAGCTCATTTTTTGAAATAGTGTCTTATTTTATAATACTGAAGGAACCGGATTTTTGAGTTGTCTTGTGTTCTTTTAAAGTCGCTATCATCATACAGTTTTCCAGTTTTCAATATCGTTGATAAATCTTGCATCAAAACGGTTGGATGTTTTACTTTTTTCTTAAACAGTTTTTATTTCTTTGCTTTTTATGTGCAAGGGAATGGTTTTGATTGATTCAATAGAGAGATATTTTGAGAAATTTTATACAATTTTAGCGCTTGTTGAAAGAGAAGGGGCTTAAGAAAGAAAAATATGCAGCAGTAGAATCAAAATTGTAAGTATCAGCTTTTTTTAAAGAGTGTAAAAAAATAAAATTACATGTTTAAAAGCAGCTTTTTTGAAAAAAATATATCATTACTTTTTTGCTATAAAGGTAAATCGTTTTGCAATTGGCATGAGAGTATCAAATACAAAATGATTTTCTCATGTAAAATTTTGCATTCAGAATCAAAAAAAACGTTATCCTACACATTATAAGAGAAATATGTGCGTGAATAAAAATCATAAGAATCATAAATCTTTTATGAATATTCTTGTAAGAATCAAAAGAGTGAAGGGCAAAGAATCTTTTAATCTTTTGTGCCCTATGGTGATAAATCAAAAATCTTATAGAAATGGCTGCTTTATCTTTATGGTGTGGAGCACTTTAGATAAGCTCTTTGTTTACCGATCATCTAGAACAATTTTTGTATGCGAGAAGTTGTTTTTAAGTGCGGAAAGAGCCCGCATTAAAAGAATTTTTATCAGAAGAATCATTTAGAATCATATGCTTATTTATACTGTCTCTTGAGACAAGATAAAGTGCATAGGAAACGAGGAAAGTGATAAGGATAAAAAATATTTCTCAATTTTAATTAAGCTTAGTGATTTGGTGGTGAATCCATGAGAGGTGGTATTTTTTTGAGAAATATGGTCATAAATGTCAAAACACCAAAGATGATGGTTATGATAAAGAAAATATCACTAATAGCCATAATGGTTGCTTGTATGCGTACCATACCAAACAATTGAGAAAGAGCCAGAGTATAGGAATCAAAGGTTTCTGTTTTGAATAATACAGTAAGATTTGAAAGCATTTCAGTTGCTTGTCTGTTTGCGTAGTTAAGAGTTTCGGCTATTCGTTCATGATGGAAGTCTGTGCGTTTTGTTATGAGAGTGTTGATAATGGCAAGCCCTACAGCCCCACCTAGATTCCGGGTGAGATTAAAGAGTCCAGAAGCATTTTGCATCCGTTCTGGTGGGAGTGTTCCCAAGGCAATATTATTAATAGGAACCATACATAACATTACAGAAGCACCACGGAAAACTTGCGGCCAAAAAAGCTGCCAAAAATCCCAGTTATCTGTGATAGAGCTCGCCATCCAAATACCTATTGCAAAACCAAAAAGTCCTATTGCCATCATTAAACGTGCATCCATTCGTGCTGAAAGAAATCCAGCAAGCGGGGCAGTTAATAACATGACGAATCCTGAAAGAAACAATGTTTCTCCAATCATGAGAGCATCAAAGTGGCGGATTTGGCTTAAATAGACAGGATAAAGGTACGTGAGTCCATAAAGGCCTATTCCCAATGAAAAGGAAAAAATGGATGCAGCTGAAAAATTAAAATTAGAAAAAGTAGAGAGATCTACAATGGGTTCTTTTACTGTAAAAGCACGCCAGAAGAATAAGGCTGCAGCAAGAATCATGGTAATGAACAAATCCCGAATCAGCGTATCACTCAGCCAATCATGACGTGCTCCTTCTTCTAGAATATACTCTAAAGTTCCCAAGAAAGTAGCCATAGAAATGAATCCTAACCAATCAAACTTCTTCATTAAAGAGGGATCAGCTTTATCAAAATCAATTAATTTCCAAGCGAGAATTGAGATGATAATCCCGCAGGGTACATTGATGAGAAAGAGCCAATGCCATGATGAGAGATGACAAATATAGCCTCCCACGGTTGGACCAATGGTGGGGGCCAATGTTGCTACTAGTCCAACAATAGGGGTAACAATTGGGCGTTTGGAAGGAGGAAAAAGAACATAAGAGGCGACAAAAACGCTTGGGATAATTCCTCCACCAATAAAACCTTGTAGTGCGCGATACAAAATCATCTCTCCAATAGATGTTGCTGTTGCACAAAGAACAGAAGTAATCGTAAACCCGATCGCTGATATGGTGAAGAAAACACGTGTTGAAAGCAATCTTCCTAAAAATCCAGAAAGCGGCAACATGATGACTTCAGCGATGAGATAGGAAGTTTGAACCCATGAAATTTCTTCAGAGCTTGCTGTAAGACCCGCTTGAATTTCAGCTAAAGAAGAGGAAACGATTTGGATATCTAAGATTGCCATAAACATGCCAAAAGACATAGCTATAAAAACTACAATTTTGCGCATTCCTATGCGTTCTTGAGACTGTATGAGCTCTGGTATGGAAGATGTCATAGTAAGATCTTCTACTTTTTTATAAGAGACTTTTATCTTGTGGCTTTGTACGTGTATCAATTTTCACCGAAACACTCATTCCTGCTCGGATATGTCCGGTTTTTAAGACTTCTTCTGGAATAGAAATACGTACGGGAATGCGCTGGACAATCTTTGTAAAGTTACCGGTAGCATTTTGTGGAGGCAGAAGAGAAAAAACAGCGCCTGTTGCGGGCGAAATAGAAAGCACTGTTCCTGTAAAAACATCATTTTCGAAGGCATCAACAGAAATATAAGCTTTTTGTCCGGTATGAATGTCTTGTAGCTGTGTTTCTTTATAGTTTGCTTCAATATAAAGTGCATGTATGGGGACTAACGCCGCAAGACGTTGGCCATTTACAACAAAATCTCCCGTTTTTGCTGTTAAATTTCCTATAACTCCATCAAATGGCGCTCGTATAATGGTCGAATCAAGATCACGTTGTGCTTTTTTACGCGAGAGCTCTAAACTCTTTGTTTCGCTTTCTGTTTCACTTCGTTGCGCTTCTAGCACTCGGATATTTGCACGTGCTGAAGCCATTTTTGCATCCGCTCTGTTAACATTCGCAATGGCTTGTTCATAAGCGGATTTGGCATCATCAACATTGGATTGAGGAGCATAACGATTGGCTTTCAGTTCTGTTACACGTTTTAAGGTGAGTTGTGCATTGGTTGCTATGGCTGAAGCGGCTGCTTTTTGTGCTTTTGCATCATCTAAAGAACTACGAGCGGCTGTGATTTGCGCATCAATGCGTAGAAGTGTTTTTTTCTGTGTGTCAAGATGCGCTTCTGTTTGATCCAAGGCTATTTGATAATCACCATTGTCTAAGTAAAATAAAACATCGTCCTTTTTTACAACTTGGTTGGCTTTAATGGCAATTTTTTCAATATATCCATTTAATTTAGTCGCAATAGCGGCTATATCTCCTTGTACATAGGCATCTTCAGTGGACAGCATATAACGCCATTGCGTCGTCCACTTATAGCTAAACCAAAGTACAAAAAGCGCAAAGACGATAAGAAGAGCCTTGATTACTTTTTTTCGTTTCATTTTATCGAGATTTTTTGTTGAAAAAATGGTCTCAGATACGGACATGATTTTATACTTTCAATATTTATGTTCTAACGAGTACAATAAGCCTCTCACTCTAGGGTAGGGTGATATATGCACGGACGATAAAAGCTTTTCCAACAATAAGGCGATCCCTGCTACATAATGCTAAATATATAAACTTGCAAGTTAGAGATCTTATTGTCAAGTTAGATGTCTTATTTTATTGCGCATTTTTTACAAAGACCTCGTACTTCTAGGGCGCTTTTGTGTGCTTGGAAGTCAACCGCTTGAACCATCTGTTTTAAACTTGATACAATCATTTGATTTTGTATTTCGTGGACTGTGCCACAGTTTAGGCATCTTCAGTGGACAGCATACAACACCATTGCGTCGTCCACTTATAGCTAAACCAAAGTACAAAAAGCGCAAAGACGATAAGAAGGGCCTTGATTACTTTTTTTTGTTTCATTTTATCGAGATTTTTTGTTGAAAAAATGGTCTCAGATACGGACATGATTTTATACTTTCAATATTTATGTTCTAACGAGTACAATAAGCCTCTCACTCTAGGGTAGGGTGATATATGCACGGACGATAAAAGCTTTTCCAACAATAAGGCGATCCCTGCTACATAATGCTAAATATATAAACTTGCAAGTTAGAGATCTTATTGTCAAGTTAGATGTCTTATTTTATTGCGCATTTTTTACAAAGACCTCGTACTTCTAGGGTGCTTTTGTGTGCTTGGAAGTCAACCGCTTGAACCATCTGTTTTAAACTTGATACAATCGTTTGATCTTGTATTTCGTTGACTGTGCCACAGTTTTCGCAAATTATAAACGTTGTAAGTTCATGTTGACAGTTTTCAGGGTGTAAACAGACCATAAAGGCATTTACACTTTCAAGACGATGAATACACTTTAACTGTACGAGTTTTTCTAACGCACGATAAACTTGGAGAGGTGCGCGAAAACCTTCTTCGCGTAAGTGATTGAGAATCGCATAAGCACTTAAAGGCCCTTTTGCATTTTTTAAAGTATTTAAAACCAATGTTTGGTTACGCGTCAGTTTAGATGACATTGACATCTTCCTTTTGCTCCCATGGAAAAGCATAAAGCGTGTAAGATATTTATGCAATGGTGATTATATAATATGTACTCTATCTTTAGCCTTTTACATGACATCCTTGCGATATGTAAGAAAAGTTACAATCGTTGTGAGGGGAGGGTATTATAATCTGAAAGCCGCCGCTATCAGGCATGAAAGTTTTATATGCTTCTTATTTTTCCAATAATGTTTTGAAATAGGATTTTTTGTTCAATATTTTATTGGTAAAGTTTGGGTTATTTTATTTAAAAAAAATAAAAAATGATATTGACTCTTTGCTTGAAAGAGTACTATATACGACGAGTAACGAGAGCGGTTTCTGCT
>NZ_JBHIOI010000017.1:0-34384 GCF_042195415.1 Bartonella sp. CE47NXGY
GATAAGGTCACTCAGATCATTTGCTTTTGGAAAAAAGTTCCTTGATGAGAATGCCATAAAAAGAGTTTTGCGTGGTTGTCTTAAAGACTTCAAAAGAGATTTCTTTATTGTTTTATGCTGTTGTTTTTAACCAAAGGATTCCATTCATACCGTCTATCAGGACGCCGACCTAATTCATTCCCCTCTATAGGAAATTCACGAATATAGTTACAACGACATAAAAGCTCTAAAGCTTGCTTAACGGCTCCATTGTCTTTTAAAGATCTCCAACACCGTCTATAGATATCTCTTGCCGTAAAAACATCGGGTAAATGATCACAGCGCTCGACAATCAATTTTGCCCCCTCTGTTGCTAAGCTATCCGCCGCCGCATAGAGCCTTTTGACATGACTTAACAAATATTTTTCCCATCGCAAGGCTGTTTGAAGGGCATCTTTATTGATTTCAAAACGCCCCCCTTCGGTTAATTCAAAAATCAATGCAAGACTTACTATGGTCTTAGGCATTTTCAAAAGATGCGCTTGTAAGCTTTCAGAAAGGTCATTCTCTTTGGCTTCTTTAAAAATCTTTTGCATCCATTCACGAAAGATCTCTTGAGCATCAGCAGAAAAACGCATCACAAGAGGGTGTTCTGGTGAACCAAGGGGTTTATATCATAATGAGAACGTATTAAGCTAAGAGGAAATGCCAAATTCTCAAAGGAGAAGTGCAATGCACCTTTACGAGTTTTTTGGACTTCATGATTTTTTATACAACATTATGCCCCCCAAGATTATGTGCCCTTAAGCAGCTACAGTCGTTGATACAATATCCTCAGCAAGCATTTGTTCATCTTGCACATATATTTTTAGTATTTTTAATAATTTTTTTTTGGAAGATTTCTTGGTACGGCACGCGATACATCAGTGCTAACGTTCTCTTAAAAAACACCCAGATAATTAATCAGCTTCAAAAAACAACCTTACCAATGAAGTACTAGCTAGAGGGTTGCATGCACAACGCAATAATGGCACACTGCTTCCCACAAGCGTGCTTCACATATTGCACGCATAGCCTGTACAGAGTCTACCGCTCCTAAATACTCAAACGTAAAAACGTAATGCTACTGGATCGTATAGTGACCGCAGCTGCACCCTTAAACACCGGTTCCTCCCCATATCATAATGCTTGACAAAAGCATCATGCCATCATAGCAACGGCTTTGCGTAGGGGTTCCACAACATAGTTCTATAAATTGTTGACGGCATTGCCAAGCTAACAGTTTTCTTGCCCACCTACGCCAATGAGACCATCACTATCCTCTTTTTGAATCGTAAAACAAAATGATTTCCCATGAGCGATAAACCATCTGCTCAAAGTCCAGCTAGCTCAAACTCATAGCATTCTAAACCTTTAGGCTCGCTCTTCCCCCAAGGGGGTATAGTCAGATATATCACTTCCCTCTCCTATTCACGCGCTGGGATAAAAAAATCTGAAACTACGAGGCAACGCTGCATTTGTATGCAGCGTTGTTGTTAGGAATAAGCTTCTATTGAGATAGTTCTAATGGGAAGTACCCACAGCTAATGGTATAGGGATTAATTTGGATTCTTTCGAAATGCTATATATAAATTTAATGTGCCGCCCCACAACACACCACCAGTAAACCCACTTAAAAGACCAAAAAGAAGGTTAAAATCAAATGCATATTTCAAATCAGGTACAACCTTGAGAAAAACAATCAATGTGAATTTGATGACAAAAGCGATAAGAATAAATGTCAGCGTCAACGGCGTACCAGGCAGAATAATGAAATCCGTTCCCTCTTTGATTTTTAAACGCGCAGTAGCACGCCAGAGCAACCAGCCAACGCCAAAGCCGATCATCAGCCCTGCCAACATTGCGATTGCTCCCCAGCGTGGGAAAGCCAGCTGGTTAATCACATCGCTTGCGCCCAAAAAAAGAAAGACTAACGGCAAGAGAAAAAGGCGGTAAACCTTCGTTTCCCTATCTTTCAATGCGATTATTCCCCTCGCAATGAGAAAAATAAGCAAAATCCAAGCCCATAAAGGGGTTCCGGTCAGAATGTTAAACAATGACATATTATGCTCCATGATGTTTGATGCGATAAAAATATTGCATGATGTTAGGAAGATATTTAGAAAAAAGAATACCAGTACAAATTAAACCCATAGTGATTAACCAAATCTGGGGGGTCCATGTAAAAAAAGCCACTAGAAGACCATTGGCAAAAAAGATGATTACCCAAATACATGTAATATATTTATTGATGAGATAAAATAGGATATGTTTGCGTTTTTCTTCAGAAACACCAGCACTGGCATAAAAAATAGTAAAGGGTTTCTTTACCAGCAAGCTAATCAATGAAACCAGAGCAAGTGACAGATAGCAAAAAACTGTGGGGTAGTTCAGTAAAAGTGTAGACCATCCAGCGAAATAATTAACAAACAGGACAATAAATGTCAGAATGTTAGTAATCATCACGGGTTCTCCCTGCCGGACAATTTTAATATTCACAGCAATAATGAACAATAAAATCACAGTTAAGATGAGAGAGCGTTCGACCAGAGTTAAAAAGTTTCCATTAATAACCCAGGAGTAAATACTCCACGGAATAAAAGAGATTATTATGTTAAACATGGCGCATCCTCCTTTTTATATTTGATAGAAAACTTACCGCAAGTGCTTCGTTTTTTAGTTTCCGTATGAATATAAAAAACGCCACCCGGTTCACACTCTGTATCCTGTTTAATGGTCAACTGATAGGTATCTCCCGGATAAACTGCTTCAATGAACTTTACTTTTTTCAGCGCAACAGATGCGATATTTTTCGTCCTACCCTGCGTGGCTAAAGCCAGAACCATCTCAATCAATAGTGAACCAGGACATATGGCGCGGGAAGGGAAATGTTCCTCAAAAAGCGGGTGATGCGCATTAAAGGAAAAAGTACAAGAATCTCCGGTTACGGAGGAAATTTTACATAAATCGCCTAGTAATGGAAGAGCGACTTTCTGAGAACACGAGCCAAGGAAGCAGACCTTACTGACCATGATGATTGCCTGCGCAATAACGGCCTTTCCATTGTCATATGTGCTAGCCTTACAGTGAATACGGTAGGCCTCATTAATGCGTTCAATATGTCCTTCAACGCATAACCGATCGCTATCAAAATGGGTGGTAGAGAAAAACTGTTCAACCATAACAGGGAGATAGCGATAAGTGAGATCCGAGTTTTTAGCCACCATGGTGGCGAATCGAACTGAAAACTGATGCAAGGCTTCGAGTAACAAGCCCTGTTTTAAATAGTTATGGGCTAACTCCCAGTGAGAAATATCGATTTGCCCGCAAGCACGCATCGGTGCGGTTAAAGTGATACTCTGACATATACCCAAGAAATTTGGCTTGGTGTGATGTTTTATAGCCATAATTTGGGGACCTTTTTATATTTTTTTCTTAAATCCTTTGATGATAAACCGAAGGAATGAGCACTAAACCGCGCTTGATAGTGCGCGAGAAGTATCGGCATACGACAAACGAAAAAAGCCAACAATCCCAGCTCAGGAGAAGCCCGATGTTTGCTCATGATGCTTGCAATTAGAAAATCGACATTGGGTTGCAGTCCTGTATTGTCCGAAATAGATCGCGCAAGCGAACTGAAGGGGCGCATAGGCATCTGAAAGCGTGAAAAAAAGAAATCAACTCGGACATCCCGTTGCATAATCGGGTGACCAAACCCTAGCCAGGGTTTGTCTTTGCAATAATGCGTTACCGCCGGCCTCAAGATTCCCGGCTTCAATCTCATGGAGGATAATAGAAAGGAAAATACTAGAAAGTTACATGATAGCATATTTGCAAACTCCCATATGCACGTGGACAGTGGCACACCCTCCCCCCAATTAGTGCAGAAATGACGTCGCTCTTGGTACTGGACGCGTTACGTCGGTGCTAACCTTCTCTATTTTTTTGCAGAACAGCAAGCGCGTATCAGGCTCTCTAGCCATACTTAGAGTACGCAAAATTATTCATCACTCTACAACACTTTAAGCGCGCAATTTTATGTTTTGTATTAAAGGATTTTTGCTTTCAAAATATATGAACAACATCACACAAAGTAGAATAAACAAGCTGCCCCCAACATTAAACCAAACCTTCTCTGTAACCAGCACTGTTGCACCGAAACAGTTAGCAATAGCGTGGACAAAAAAAGGCGCACACGCATAAAATTTAGAGCGCGTAACAACACCACGATACGCCAAGCATGTATTGAAAATATGCATAAGTATGACGCTCATTAAAGCACACAAAAAAATACTCGCTTGCGTCCAGGAATAAAAAATTACATACTCATTGGCTAATAACCTAGATCGAATAGGCCAGCCATTATAAACAAGGAAAGGCCCTAGCGCCTTATAAACTAATTCGCATAAACCCCAGCCTATGCCAATATTCAGCGGCAAACGCCACAACAAACTAGGCGAGCACCGATAAAACTTAGTAACTAACCAACGACGCATAGCTTCTTCTGCTACAACAAAAAAAACCGAAAATGTTAAAAATAAAAAAACAAGCGCCAGCCCCTGCTCTGCACGACTCTTGGTTTCAACAATATTCATCATATAAAGCGTTTTTATTACAGATTGCTCCCAAAAAGCAATAAACCCGCCAGCAATGCAGCTAGCAACAAACCATCCCACAGCACCAGCGACAACCAATTTGAACTTCAGAAAATGATGAAACACACATAGAAGAAAAACAACGCCAAGCACTTGCAGTAAACGTAAGGCATCAAGTTTATGTTCTGTTTCCGAGTAACGCCATACTAACAGAACAATCACCCCAAAAACTATGCCGCTCAACAGCACATTTATCCAACTAAATGTAGAGCGAAAAAAATTATAAATGACAGCGCCATAAATAAGGACTGCGAGAAGCGAAGTAATAAATAAAACCAACATTATTATGCCCCCTCATTTACTACAGCGTAACTGCTATTTTTCTTCATGGATAATCTGTCTTGCACAAAATCATAAATTTGCCGCATAAGAGCAAACATAAGAATAGTAGCGATTGTATAATGCCCAATTGCAAGAAGTTCTGGCTCAGCGGCCCGCCATGAAAAGCGCGCCCAAGCCGCCAAGCATTGTAAAAGCAAGATAAGAACAAAAAAACGCCATTTCTTATCAAGGAAAACCACAAGCATTAAGAAAGTTGATAAAAGACTCAGAGCTATAATAAACGCATAATATATTACCGTCTCAAGTAAAAAAAGTAAGGCGTCCCTATCAAGACTAAAGGCTCCTTTTAGGATCTTCACAGCTTCTGGTAGAGATGTAAGCAGTGCAAGCCCTATAGCAGCCCCCCAAATCCCCATTCCCACGCCCAGTGCTGCCTCTACACCATTGCCATTATCTTCTGCCACCCAATGATAGAGCAAAAAAAACTGCATAATCGCCATGCCTATAGGGAATAGACCAACAGCAAAAACAATATTAGGCGTACTATAAGCAGAAAAATCAAAAATTAAACTACCTATCATACGCATAAAGCCGTATAGAAAAAAAATCAAAAGCACATAACAACCAGCGCTTGCCCCAATAATCGCCTTCGTGCCTTTAAACGCTTTAACCAAAGAGAGTAACCAGCGGTACCCCAATATAAGCGAAAGCGCCAAAACATAATAAGGAAAATAACTCACAGCGCCATAAACATAAAGAAAAACAAGACACAAAACAACGAGCAAGAAAACCAAATGTTCAACCAATGTTTTTTTCTTCATCAAAGGAAAAATAATCAGCACCAGACAAAAAACAGCGCCGATAACAGATAATGTCAATTTGTCAAGCATTATGGTAAGCCTCAGAAATAGAATTTATTAATATTGCGTAGTCTGAAGAAATGCCAAACATAGACAAAAGATCAACCGCAAAATGAATTACAAAAGGCAGATAGAAATAGGCCTTGCGCTTATCTTGGAAACCAAGATACATAAAGCGCGTATTTACACCATGCATCAATACAATCATGCCCGCGGCAATAAGATAGCTGATCGCTTGTGGACAAGATTCAAATGCGACATAGCCCGCCATTTGTGGCGCCCTATCAACACGGTAATTCAAGTAAAGAAAAAGAGCTGGGAGGGTCTTATAGCATAAGTCTAGAACACCCCAGCCCAGCCCGAAATAAAGGACCTCACGCGCAGCTAATTCTGGCTTATATACGCGAAGCAACCACAAACGCAAAAGCTCCGCAGTTAAAACTGATATCAAAAGGATAAAAAAGGGATAGTTTGCAGCAACCAAACTCATGTAATGCACCACCTGCTGCTGGCTATTATTAGCAGCAGACAAAGCAGGCAATGGCAACAAAGAGCTCAAATATACAAAACCTGCCCCAATACACAAGGCAGCAACTGCACCACAGAATCCAAGAACTAAATATTTATATGAGTAGCGCTCGTGCAGAATTAAAAGCACGCCAAGATAACATACCAAAAGCAAAAAAGATAAGTCTGAAAGCCCACTTTCACTATGTGGATAAGCGAAGATGATAGCGCAGGAAAGGCCAGCTAGCCCCCCCAAAATGACGCGCTCGCCCAACAAGCCATTGTTTTTAAGGACACGAGGGCTGGAACTTATCCCAAAACTAAGCAGCATTCCAAAAATTAAGTCAGACATATAATTTCCTTAAAGCGCCTTGCCCTCCCAAGCATACCAAGATATTATTGCGGAAGAGAAACTCCCTGCTAAGAGGCTGATAGCGTACCCCTCAGCAAGGCCTTTACCTTGTTAACAAAGCTAGGTCAAACAACAATTTCACCACTTAGAGCGAACACAATCCCAACCAGCTTTAGCAATACCCGCGGCTGCGTCACGGACCCCGCCTACTATTGCTCCAGAAACTGCCCCTCTTGGGGTGGCTGCTCTAGGCTTTAGGATAAAACCCAAAGAACTATAGCCTCCTGTCTTCTCACTCAGTTTTCTTTTTAAACGGGTTAATCACGCTAAGCTTGACACTCTTTGATTTAATGTAACGCACGTACATATAATAAACAGCAGACAGCAAACAAAGCCACTTTATAACCATTACATAGTTATCGTCTGTATGAACAAACGCTATAGAATAAGAAACAAAGAGGCTAAAAAACAGCTCTGCAAGAACATCAAGGACCAACCAATAATATTTCTTTGTAGTAACAAAGAGAACCATCAAAAATGTCAAAAAAACCTGGCCCATTAGAATAGCAAAACCAAGCACCGCATAATCAAACATTTTTTTCACTGTCTCCCTGTTTGCAAAACCTATCTGTTGATAGATTTCTCGAAGGTCTGATAAAAGCAGTGATGACACAAAAAAGATGCCTATGGCAAACCCACAACCAATGCAAATGCTTAAATCTAGCACGGACATAGATTTTTCCTTCAAAGCTTTAGCAATTAGGACATAGCGAGCCCCCTCTATCATCAACGGAATAATGAAAAGCAGATAAATATAGCTCGAAAGCTGCAGATCAAAAAAATCTAACAGAACGCCATCACTCATAACCATAAAACCAGCTGCGATGAAAAAAATGGGGCAACTTGCGATAATGGCCAAACTAAAGCACTTTATATTGTTTACTATATTGGGTATAAATTCAATGCAAAAAGAAAGAAAGAACATAATTATAATAACATGAGGAGATGTTATCGGCACACCGACTATATACTCAAAGGCATACATGAGAGGAGGAACAACCAATGCCGCCACTATGAATGCAACCATGTTTTCCCTGCCTAACATGCTTTTTCCATTAATAGCAATAGTTTTGAGGAATAGATACAATATGCCAAGCCACAGACAAAAATAAACGAGCACTAAACCAAACGCGTCCATAGCTCCTCCTGTGCAATATTCCAAACATAAAGGTGGCACCTTTTACAGTACCACCGTTCTAGGCTTTAGGATAACCCAAAGAACTACATCAAAAGCGCATCAACATCCCACGACCTGAATTAGCAATAGATTGACCCAACAACTGTGTGCCACACTGAGCAGAAGCCACAGCATAACCAGTATAACCGCCTATGATGCCTCCGAACTTATCGCCTACACCTTGCGCAAAGCTTCCTACGGTCATGCCAACCATAGGATTACGCGCTGCCAATCCTACGACAACACCACTCGCAATGCCAACGTGACCACCATACTTGTCACCAAACGCACTACCAGAGTTATATTTGCTACTAAAATTATCGGCACTGCAATAATCGTGCGAACTACTTGAACTTCCCATTTATTTTCTCCAATTTAGTGTATAAATAAATTCCCCAGAGTTACTTATGTCCCCGCGCCAGAATGGCTTACCCATAATCAACCACCGAAACACCCCCTAGAGATATGAATGCACTTTCATGCAAGTTCATGTTTATAATATATAGTTGACAAAATCAAGAGTATTGTGTCAAAAATATGGCAGATATTAGCAAATTTATGCTTACTTATTTTATGTATTTAAACTTAATAGTTTATATTATGAGCAATAATAATGAAAGTCAAATAAGATGCTCTCGGTTTACAAAATATACTAAAAATATATAAATATACTGATAGAGATATTTATTGTTGCAATTGCAATCAGAATCATAGATTCAGTTAACCCGTTTATATTTCAAGCGATTATTGATCGTATCATTCCGTTTTGGGCAAAATTTGAAAAAAATCATCCGTGCAAGGTCTCTGCTCCGTGACGGCTCACACGCAAAAAAGCCCGCCAAGCGCGGCTTTTAACCGCCTCACAAAACGCCAAAAATAAGAATTAGAAAAGTTGTAACAAGACAAATGGTACGGTTGGTGGGATTTGAACCTACGACCTCTGGTGCCACAAACCAGCGCTCTAACCAACTGAGCTACAACCGCACAAAAAACAAACGCATTATAACTGCTCACGATTTCGTAAACATTTATCCTTTGCTTATGTGACATAAGGAAGATCAACAAAGTTTGCAAGCCCCTTTAAACAAAACTCGCAATTTTTTGTGAAGAAAAAAGCGTTTTTTACAAAGGAAATTTTGCCCAATGCTCAAGACTATGATCACGATAGCCTTTTATGTTATCAACTCCATCTTGTTGCATCATCTGCAAAATCTCTTGCAGAATAGTTATGACAAGATTTGGACCTTCATAAACCATCCCACTGTATAATTGAATCAAATCTGCACCAGCTTTTACTTTTTCCAAAGCCGTCTGTGCATCCTTTACACCGCCAACACCGATAATTGCAATCTCCTTCCCTAATTTTTGACGCATTTTTGCAAGCACAATAGTAGAACGTTCAAAAAGTGGACGTCCAGAAAGCCCTCCCTCTTCATTACTGAAGTGACTATTGCTAAGACCTTGGCGTGAAAGAGTCGTATTGGAAACAATCAGTCCATTAAAATCAGAAAGTTTTATTTCTTCAGCAACATCATCTAATTCTTTCTCTGATAAATCGGGAGCAATTTTTAAAAAAATGGGAATGGAGAATCCATGTTTGTTCTCTTGCTCATTTCGCGCTTGCGAAATTGCACTCAACAAAAGATGCAAACTGTCACGGGCCTGTAAATCACGTAAACCTGGTGTATTAGGAGAAGAAATATTAACCGTAAAATAATCAGCAACATCATAAAAATGAGCAATACCAACAGTATAATCATCAATCTTATCGACCGTATCCTTATTGGCTCCAATGTTGACTCCTACAACACCAGTTTTTTTACATGCACGCAATCTGTTGTAAACAACTTGATGTCCGTCATTATTAAAACCCATTCTATTAATAATCGCTTCATCTTCTTTTAAACGAAAAAGCCGTGGTTTAGGATTTCCAATCTGAGGCTTTGGTGTCACTGTCCCAATTTCAGTAAAACCAAATCCTAAACGAAAAATACCATCCACAACCTCTGCATTTTTATCAAACCCCGCTGCAAGACCAATAAAATTTTCAAACTCAAGCCCAGAAACAGTTACACACAAACGTTTGTCGATAACCTTTTGACAGCCATTAAATCCACTTTTCAGCCCGAGAATCGCTAAACCGTGTGCTTGCTCTGGATCCAACATAAATAAGGCAGAACGGCCAATACAACGAAAAAAACTCATCAATTCTTCTCCACAACATAAAAATGATCCATCGCACCTCACCTCTACCTTTTAACACAAAAGATTTCCAATCAAAGCAAGCATATTATCCAAATAATATTCCTCTTCTAAAAGAAAACTCATCACATAATAGCCATACATGTTTATATTGGTTATACTATGTAAAGAACTTTTTATTCTTAAAAAATGTTTCTCTTTTTCGACATTTTTTAAAGATTAAAATATGAATCCTAATCTTATAAAATTCAGCATGAATTGAAACATCAATGGCTCTTACCATAGTCATGGTTTTATGACGTCTTATGCAGGAAAGCTCATAATTTTCTTAAAAATGCAGGAAAATTATCTCTATTCCCAAAGTTCCTTTGTATAATATTGTTTTCAATAGAAACAAAGCTTGTTCTATAAAGCTATTTTTTCCTAGCATTTATAGGATACATGGTTCATAAAATCATCTAAATTCATACTATTGTTGCACCATTTATGAGCAACAGAATGCTCAATCAATTTGTACTCTATTGATAAAATTTTGAGGAATCTGCGTTGTTTTCTTTGCCATTTCTGATGCATTAAATACAATTTTGCATCTATTAAGTGCTCTGTCTAACATATATTTTAAGTAATGACAGTTGATCATTGAACTCACACATCATACCAACGACTTCCAAACCAAAATGATCTTGCAAACCCTAGAGCTCTGCTATTTACAAACTGATACAATCTTCCAGCAGATAAAATGTGTCTCTTCCATCCGAATTATCGCCATTTAGCTCATGCAACTCAATACAAATAGCTAAGCCATAATGCCCTCCTAATTGCTATTATCGCTTACTGAATTAAGAGGAATTAAATTATACGTTTTACTCCTGTCTCATCTATCTATTTCTTCCATCAGTGCTGAAATATATTTTTTATTCCTAAATTCTCTTTTTATAACAATACGTTATGCCAATATATGTACTTCATTTGAGAAGCTTTCTGATAGCTCAACTTTCAACACTACTCACTTGTGGTATTGTGTAAAAATCTCTCTTTTTAATGTTAACATAAACATCTTGAGGCAATTATATAAATTAAGCTATAGTTTTCTACTTTCTGTTGCAAAAAGCAGATATAGTTTTTATCAAAAAAGCTTTTTTCTAGGAAATGTTCTATATACATTCAAATAGAACTCTAAAGCTCTTTATTAAACCTTATAAAGTTCTTTGAAAATAATATTAATATTGTAATATAATCCTAAAAATAAAATCTGCCCTTTCCTTTTTCATCAAAAGCGGTAAGTAAATTACCGTATATCGCTTATATAAGGGGAAAACGCAATGCTTAAAGAATTCAAAGAATTTGCCCTAAAAGGTAATATGATTGATCTTGCTATCGGTGTGATTATAGGGGGTGCTTTTGGTAGCTTGGTCAACTCAATTGTCAATGATATTTTTATGCCAATCATTGGGCTGATTACAGGTGGGATTGATTTTTCTAATATGTTTATTCAACTTGCTGGCGAAAAACAAGCAACATTGAGTGCCGCCAAAGCAGCTGGAGCAACCATTAGCTATGGACACTTTATTACTTTACTTATCAATTTTCTCATTATTGCTTGGGTTCTTTTTTTATTCGTTAAGGCTATGAATAAAATTCGTAGAAAAGAAGAAGAAAGCCCCAAAAAAACGTCTTCAGAAGAACAACTTTTAACAGAAATTAGAGATCTTTTGGCTAAGAAAAAATAATTTTATACAAGATTTACATCATGGAACACGAGGAAAAAACATTTCCACAGTTGTTCCATAATTGGGTTTTGAGAACAGTAAAAATTGCCCCCCTCTTTCTTCCACCATTGCCTTACACATTGGGAGGCCTAGGCCTGTTCCCATAAAAGCGCTATCACCAGATCGGCCATCTTTGCGCTCTACTTGACCATAAGGTTGCAGTGCCTGTATAATTTCTTCTTCGTTCATCCCTATACCATTATCACTCACTGAAATTTTTACACGTTCTTTTCTATAAGAAACGTGAACAATAATCTGTCCACCCAAAGGTGTAAAACGAATAGCATTGGAAAGAAGATTCCATATAATCTGGCGAAACACTTGTTGTGATACAGGAATAAATGGAACGTGAGGTGGAGCAACAATACGCATGATAATGCCGTTCTGATTGGCTTGTGTCTCAAGAAAAGCTATCGTCGCACGTAAACAAGATATCACATCAAATGTTTTAGAAATAAGGGAAGAATCAATCTGGTTATTGGAACCAGAATAATTTATCTTTGAGCACTCTAGTAATTGATTAATCAGCAATAATATATGTTTTCCAGAGGAAATAATATCGCGTAAATATCCATGATAGCGCTCATTTTCTATCGAACCAAAACGGCCTTCTCTCATAATTTCTGCAAAACCAATAAGAGCATTCAAAGGTGTTCGTATTTCATGAACAACTCCAACGATTTTATCCTCTTCTGCTTTTTTTTCTCCTGATGGAACTGTTTGTGTCCTATCACGCAACATAACAGCATAATTGCCTTGCTTTGCCAAAAATACAATCGTTATCAAAACGGTTATATTTTTATGATTTTTTGTCATTAAATCAGCGGTTTCACTGCGATTTAAAACCTGATTTTTCTCCTCTATACGGATTGATTTAAAATATTTTTCAACCAAAAGTCGGCTTTGCAAAGTAAATAATGAAGAGAATGGCTGTCCTCGTAGTTCATTTATTTCATAACCCATTAATGCTAAGGCTGCCCTACTCGCTGATTGAATAAAGCCCTCTTCATCCAACCATAAAACACCATCTGTTGCTGTATCCAACAATGATAAAACTGCAGCTGGCTCTTTTATGAGAGCTTGTTCTATAGCATTGACCGGCAATGTTTGTGCATATGGTAACTGAATAGCTGTTTCTTCAACTAAATTTTCTTCTTTTACCGATGAATTCAATTCATCACGCAAGTGCTCTGCAATTTCACGAAAAGCTAAGCGTTCTATCTCCGTAAGACATGGCATTTCTGTTGCTAGCTTTTCATTTCTTTTTTCTTGGACTTTTTTTTGTATTTTTAAAACGCCAAAGCCACGAAACCCCTTAAGCTGCTTTTTAACATCAAAAATTGGCAAAGCCGATAATTCAACATCAAGCCATTGTAAGCAACCATCAACAGGCCATTGAACAATCTCTTTACTCCAAGGCATAGCCGCTTCAATAAAACGACTGAGAACCAGATATCGATCATCATTAAATTGATGAGCAAGCTCATGAAAACTACACCCTAAAATAGAAGAAGAGAGAGGACCAACAACTTCAGCTAGCTCTTTTGAGACTTCACAAAACAAACCATTCTGATCGATTTCCCACGTAAAAGGCCGTGGCAAAAGCTCTGGTGTAAAACGAAAAGCTTCTTGCTGACATTTTAATTCATTTGTATTTAACTTTAACTCATCCGCTTTTAATGGCATAATTAAAACAATGTTGGATTTACTCTCAAATGAATAATGCTAATTTGTTTACAATTATCTGTTCTGGTTAAAATAACTTGATATCTCATATCAATTGTCTGTAGCAAAATTTTGACTGTTTCATCAACAAAACAAAAATAAAAAGAAGCTTCCAGCTCTTGTTGCTTATTCACCTATTATTGTAATAAATCCTATTACAATAATAGTAACATCTCCCTCGCATAAATAGTACTCAAAAAGAATACACTTATTTTACGCATTCATGCGCCTGCTTTAACGAAACATATCCCATGATCCCCAAGCTTATTTTACGACAGCATCCTTAAATGGTGTAATGTAAAAGTCCCTATAGAAGATATCAAGGCATTGTGCATTACCATTTTTATGCTTATAAAAAGCTGGTTAGCACCATCATTATACTAATTTCAGCCCCTAATGTTACCAATAGTTCTTGGCATTTGAAGGCATTCATAAGCCGCATTTTTATTTTTTTAACTTTTTTACTCCTACATTATTATGATACGCAAGAAAATGGTTTTAATTACTTCAACAGAAACAGATTTGAAATGAGAAAATCTTACAATGTTTGAGACTTTTATTCACTGTGAATATTGATAAATTATTATAAATCAATATATTGTATTATAAAAATCTCTTATTTCAAATAAAGCTTCTCGTAAGAACACCTTTCTTGAGCCAATAATATCAAATGATAATAAATTCAGCGTAGCGCTTTAAAGTACCCAATGCAACAGAACTTGCATATTGGACACTTTTCTTATGATGCTCTCAATAATCTCCCAAAGATCTTTCTTTCATTAGAATCGCTACAAAAGAAAAAACAAAAAATATGCCACCGCACTATTTTATTAAAAAATTTCTCTGTAAAAAAGAGAACACAAATTATCTGTTTTCATATAAAGATTTGTTTAATTTCTTTATATTCCAGATCATTTAGAAATGTTAAAAACATCTCATAATCTCCTTTGATATCAGCTTGTTTACCTCATCAGAAGTCTTAATACAAAAGATCGCTTTTGCTTTATTACTCTCCATTTAAATTTTTAATATTATATAAAAAAATAAAACAAGCACATTTAAATAATAACTGTCAGATATTTAAAAAATTGCATATTTTTAAATGCGTTTGTTTATTTTCCTTCATTGAGTAAAATTTCACGTTTTCCAACATGATTAGCGGCTCCAACAATGCCTTTTTCTTCCATTCGCTCGACGAGAGAAGCTGCTTTATTATAGCCGATTGAAAGTCGGCGCTGAATATAAGATGTTGAACATTTTTTATCACGCATAACAATTTTTACAGCTTGGTTATAAAGTTTCTCACCCTCTTCATCAAAATTTTCTTCCTCAGAAATTTCAGCAGCTGAATCAGCAGAAGTATCCTCTTTGTTATCGTCTTCATTATCTGTTACCGTTGCTAAATAATCAGGTTTTCCTTGCATTTTAAGATGTGCAACGATGGATTCAACTTCTTCATCTGAGACAAAAGGTCCATGAACGCGCACAATGCGTCCACCACCTGCCATATGAAGCATATCCCCCTGACCTAAAAGCGTTTCAGCACCTTGTTCACCCAAGATCGTACGACTATCAATTTTTGATGTTACTTGAAAAGAAATGCGGGTAGGAAAGTTCGCTTTAATTGTACCTGTGATAACATCAACAGAAGGACGTTGTGTTGCCATAATAAGATGAATACCTGCCGCACGCGCCATTTGCGCTAAGCGCTGAATGGCATTCTCTATCTCTTTCCCTGCCACCATCATAAGATCAGCCATCTCATCAACAATCACAACAATATAAGGAAGCTGCGTGAGATCCATGGCTTCTTCATGATAAAGCATTTCCCCTGTTTCCTTATCAAAACCCGACTGAACAGTACACATGATTGTTTCGCCTTTTTGAGCTGCAAGTGCAACGCGTGCATTAAAACCATCAATATTACGCACACCTAACTTAGCCATTTTGCGATAACGCTCTTCCATTTCACGAACCGCCCATTTTAAAGCTGTTACTGCTTTTTTGGGATCTGTGACAACGGGTGTTAAAAGATGTGGAATGCCATCATAAACAGAAAGCTCTAACATTTTAGGATCAACCATGATCAAACGACATTGCTTTGGTGTCATACGATAAAGAATCGACAAAATCATTGTATTAATTGCAACAGACTTGCCTGATCCTGTTGTTCCTGCAACCAATAAATGAGGCATTTTTGCTAATTCTGCAATGACCGGTTCACCATTAATCCCCTTCCCCAAAGCAAGAGCAAGTTTAAATTCACTTTCACGAAAAGAACGTGTTTGGATTAATTCTCGTAAATAAACGGTTTCACGAACCGCATTGGGTAACTCAATCCCGATAACATTACGTCCAGGAATTACAGCAACGCGTGTAGAAATAGCAGACATAGAACGCGCAATATCATCAGAAAGATTAATAACGCGCGATGACTTTACGCCCGCGGCGGGTTCAAATTCATACATTGTTACCACTGGCCCTGGATGAACATGGATAACTTCACCCTTAATGCCAAAATCTTCCAAAACACTTTCCAAAAGTCCAGCACCACGTTCTAATGTTTCTTGAGGAATCATCGTACCTTCATGAAAAACAGGTTCCTGTAATAAGTTGATCGGAGGAAATTCATAAACATCACAGTCAATAGATTGAATATTTTGCATAAAAGCAGAATCATAATTACCTAATGGCATACGAGTAGATTGCAATGTTTTATTTTTACTGTTTGCTTGCATCACAGAAAAATCTTTTGAATTCTTTGTGACGGCTTTGTTTATACAATCAACAGTATTATTGGCGACAGTATTATTGCTATTTTCAGTCTCTATACTCGCCCCTGCATCGCTTAACGCGCCTGTATTACTTAACGTATGAGCAGAATCTTCAACAGAAAGATTAGAATGACTCTCTTTAGTAGTATCATTATTTGTATGCATTAAATCAGAAATTTTCTCAACACCTCGCATCCTTTCCGCTGGAGATTCTGATGTAATTGAATCATAGAGTTGTGGAAAGCGGTATTCAAGAACACGGTAAAGAGCCGTTATTGACTCATCAAAGGCTGTGGGAATATCTGGTGTAATTTCATTTGTCGTATCAATTGATATTCCATCCTCTTTTGAAGTTTGAGTCTCCACATGTTCAAATATCAAAGATTCACACTCAAAAAATGCATCATCGGAAAGATGCAAAGCAGGTTTTATTTTTTGTAGCACATTTTCCACTTGTAATTTACGTTCTTGTTTATCCTCCTCAAGTGGAATATTTGCTGACGGCATACGAGTAGTTTGACGTGACAACTGCTTCAAAACCGTTGAATGACAAACTGATGTTTTATTCTCTATTGATTGAGGATTAATGACTTTTTTTGTCGAAAGAATATTTGTTGTTTTCTTGTTACAACGTACAATATCTGTATCTGTAATTTTTTTTTGATCTTGCTTCGTAAAAATTTTAAACTGTTTTGCAAAAACTGGATCTGTTTCTATACGACGACGCAAAATCTCAACTTCTGGGGTTCTCGTGAAACGGACGTTTTTTCCGAGGGCAAATGCCTTTTTCCACACTTCCGGATAAGGAAATATCTCAGTAATCTTAACAGATAAATCTTCTCTTGATGCACCTTTTGTACCATCATCAGAAAAAGAAGACGTAGAAATAGATTTTGTTTTCGAATTATGCATGGCACCCAACAAATTTATAGCAATGAGAAAAATAACCTTTTCAAAAAGAATTCGTAGAAACTATCATACGAAGGTTAATAACCTTTTGCTGATGGTTACTTTTTAATGAAAAAAATAGTGCCATAATGCATATTCATAATCTGCCTTTTGCATATTTACGATATAAATTGCCTAGTTTATGGTGTCATAGAGCGCGTATTTCATTTGTTTTGAAGAAAACTTCATGATAAAAAAACTTCAAGAAAATTGTCTATGCCTCTCTTTCTCTCCCTTTTCATAAAAGAAACTAGTCTCAATAATACAATAAGCATTGCTCTATTGAATTCTCCATGCTCAATTATCACGATATAATCTAATTTCTCACGTTTTTATAAGATTATCCTTGTTATCCTCGTTTAAAAAGGCTTAGACTAAGACAATCATAATTACATAAATATAAATATAAATATAAATAGAAAAAAGGGAGTGAATTATGTTTAATAAACGGAAATTTTATATCAATGGTCTATGGGATGAGCCAAGCACTCCTCACGATTTTGACGTCATTAATCCATCAACAGAGGAGGCTTGTGCTGTCATTAGCCTTGGAAGTACAAAAGATGCCGATAAAGCAATTAATGCGGCTAAAGAAGCCTTTCAAAAATGGAAAACAACATCACCAAATGAGCGTCTTGGATTTGTTGAAAAAATTCTAGAGATCTACGAAAAACGTTCCAAAGACATGGCAAAAACCATTTCAATGGAAATGGGAGCACCAATTGATATGGCGCTTAATGCGCAAACTGCAACCGGAAGTTCCCATATTCGCAATTTTATCGAAGCTTATAAAGAGTTTTCGTTCCAAAAAACTTTAATAAAGGGAAATGAGCAAGCAATCCTTCACTACGATCCTATCGGCGTCGTAGGATTAATTACGCCATGGAATTGGCCCATGAATCAAGTAACTCTTAAAGTTATTCCTGCTCTCTTGGCTGGCTGTACCATGGTGTTAAAGCCCTCTGAAATTGCGCCTCTTTCTGCTATGCTTTTTGCTGAATTTTTAGATGAAGCCGCACTTCCAGCCGGTGTTTTTAATTTAATCAATGGTGATGGTGCGACTGTTGGCTCTTACCTCTCTGCACATCCTGATTTAGAAATGATCAGCTTTACTGGTTCAACTAGAGCAGGAAAAGATATTTCTAAAAATGCCAGTGCTACTTTAAAAAGAGTCTGTCTGGAACTTGGGGGAAAAGGAGCGAATATTATCTTTGCTGATGCCGACTCAGATGCTGTTCAACGTGGTGCACGACATTGCTTTTATAATAGTGGACAAAGTTGTAATGCACCAACTCGTATGCTTGTGGAACAGAGCATCTATGACAAAGCCGTGAAAATAGCCAAAGATATTGCAGAAACAACAAAAGTAGGACCAAACGGCCAAGAAGGAAATCATATTGGGCCCGTTGTTTCAAAAAAACAATATGATAAAATTCAAGATCTTATCCAATCGGGAATTGATGAAGGTGCAACTCTTGTTGCAGGCGGGACTGGTTTACCGAAAGGAATGGAACGCGGTTATTATGTCCGTCCAACAGTCTTTGCTGATGTAAAACCTCATATGCGTATTTTTAAAGAAGAAATCTTTGGTCCAGTTCTCTCGATTCTTTCTTTTAGTACAGAAGAAGAAGCCATCGCTTTAGCGAATGAGACTGAGTATGGTCTTACAAACTATATTCAATCGCAAGATCGCAACAAATGTCGTCGTATTGCGGCACAAGTACGCTCTGGTATGGTAGAAGTTAATGGACATGGATTACCCAGTGGAAGCTACTTTGGAGGTGTAAAATTTTCTGGGCGCGCTCGTGAAGGAGGACATTGGGGAATTAAAGAGTTTCTCGATAGTAAAGCAATTTCGTACTGGTAAAATCTTATTAAAAACTTAATAGGAATCGTATGGTAATACAGAAAATAACGGATGAAGGTGCTCTTGGGCAACGTCTTGATCAGTGGCTCGCAAAACAATATCATGATGTGCTCTCACGTTCGCGTTTGCAAACTCTCATCCGTGAAGGCTGTCTTAAAATTGATGGTCAATTCATAAAGGAACCCAAAATAAAATTAAAACCTAACCAAATAATTGAATTGGAAATGCCGGACCTTCGTGATGCAGAACCTAGCGCTGAAGCCATTGCATTGGACATTCTTTTTGAAGATGATCATGTCATTGTTATTAACAAACCAGCCGGTCTTGTTGTTCATCCTGGGAATGGCAATTGGACCGGTACATTGGTTAATGCCCTTATTTACCACTGTGGGAATAGTTTATCTGGTATAGGTGGTGTTAAACGCCCTGGTATTGTCCATCGTCTTGATAAAAATACAAGTGGTGTCATGGTTGTTGCAAAAAATGATCTAGCTCATAAAAGTCTCAGTGCTCAATTTTCTGATCATGGACGTACCTGCGCATTAGATCGACGCTACCATGCCTTGATTTGGGGAACACCTCAGCGCAATGTCTGGACAATTGATGCATCACTTGGCCGTTCGCCCCATAACCGGACAAAGCAAGCTGTCATCCATAACCAAAACCCTTATGCTCGTCATGCTGTTACACATGTTTTTCTGCTTGAAAAATATGGCTCTCATGCAGACTCAACATCTTTTGCTAGCCTTCTGGAATGTCGCTTGGAAACTGGACGCACCCATCAAATCCGTGTTCATATGACTCATATTGGGCATCCACTCATAGGCGATACAGTTTATGGAAACGCTTTTAAAACAAAATCAAACACATTCAACTCCACTATTAGAAATGCAATCGATCAATTCAACCGACATGCACTCCATGCTGCAAGTCTTACTTTTGAACATCCTTCTACCGGTAAAGTTATGTCGTTTTCCGCACCACTGCCTCAAGATATGGCTAAACTTATTAAACTTTTTAAAAAAATGAATTGAAACTTTTCCCCTTCTCAAGATTTCACAATAAAATATCTTTTTTTGAACAAAATTGAAAAATATGCTAGAGTGAGGTTATGAGGATAGTTAGCTATCTAAAACATAGAATTTGCCTTATCAGGGAATTCAAACAAAAGGAGGGTGCTATATGGCCCATATGAATTTATTATCAGTAATGACAGGTGATGGTGGTTTAAACCGTTACTTGGAAGAAGTGCGTCGTTTTCCAATGCTTGAGCCAAAAGAAGAATATATGTTAGCTCAGCGTTACCGTGAGCATAATGATCTAAAAGCTGCGCATAGGCTAGTAACCAGCCATTTGCGTCTCGTAGCTAAAATCGCGATGGGATATCGGGGCTACGGACTTCCCATTGGGGAAGTCATTTCAGAAGGCAATGTTGGACTCATGCAAGCTGTTAAACGTTTCGAACCAGAGCGGGGTTTTCGTCTTGCAACCTATGCAATATGGTGGATTAAAGCATCAATCCAAGAATATGTATTGCGCTCTTGGAGTTTGGTGAAAATGGGGACAACAGCTAATCAAAAGCGTTTGTTTTTCAACCTTCGTAAGTTAAAAAGTAAACTTCAAGCACTTGATAGTGGCGATCTCAATGCAGAACAAGTGAAAAAAATTGCAATCCAGTTGAATGTCACAGAAGATGAAGTTGTATCAATGAATCGTAGGCTTGGTGGTGACACTTCACTCAACGCACCAATTCGAACAAAAGAAGGGGAAAACAGTGAGTTGCAAGATTGGTTGGTGGATGAATCTAACGATCAAGAACAAATTTTAATTGAAAAAAGTGAATTAGAAAATCGCCGTTCCATGCTCATAAATGCCATGGACAATCTCAATGAACGCGAAAAGCGTATATTTAAAGCGCGTCGTTTAAACGATGTACCACTAACCCTAGAAGAACTCTCTGGTGAATTTAATATTAGTCGAGAACGAGTAAGACAAATTGAAATGCGTGCATTTGAAAAAGTGCAAAACTCTATCAAAGATTCTACTTTATCTCAAAGTCAAGTATAAAACCTAGAGTTAAGTATAAAGCCAATGGTTTGCACATTCTTTAAATGTGAAAATGAAAAAAAGCATGCCTTGGCTTTATACTTGTAAATTAGCCTATAGAATTCTTTAAGTTATTGATATGTAAAGCTTTATTGAATATATTTGGTATATAATTGATAAAGACGGTCGTAGAAAATTCTTCACAGCCGTTTATTTTTTTGCATCTATGTTTTATTTTGTTGACCAAGAACTGTTAACTTATCTTGTTGTGCAAGCCATTGTCCAATAACTTCATTAAAAATAGACTTACCTGTTGGTCCTTTTGCAAAGGTTAATTCACTTATACGCCCGTTTTTATCCGTTAACACCAAACGCATCCAATCTAATTCTCGCATCAATTGTAAATTTCGATCAAGAAATGGATGATTTCCACTCAATGCGACAAGAAAAAAGTCATCGTTAATCTTTGCAGCAATGGTTCTTGTTAAAGCCTGTCCAATGGATTGTTCACTTGCTTTAAAGGTTAATGCTTGAACATTGCTTATAGCTTTACCTGAAAATTTATCCGAAAGAATAAAAATAAGGTCCATAATATATGAAGCAGGAAATGACTGATCGGTATTACGACGTAAAATTAACCGTAATGATATCCCTTCATCAGGAATTGTTATATCACCTTGTATAGTTGTTTCTTCTGGAGACCCCTTCACTTGAGACTCTTTTATAAGTGTCCAGCGAGCACTTCCCGTTGCTATCTTTTCTGCATCATAATTTGTACGTGCTTGATAGAAAACAGCTTCACCTGATGTTTCAAGCGATTGCAAATTGCTATCAACAACTGTTGAGAATACTTCTTCATCCGAAGAATCTATCGCTTGTTTTAAACCAACATCAATTTCACTTCCATCCTCTAATAAGCGTTGTGTTAACTTTCTCTTAATTGGAAATGCCTTTGGTACTCTGTGAGAAGCTTGAAGATTTTCTTCTAAAAACTGATGATCATTTGATACAAATACACGCTCACCAACAAAAAAAATACCAACAAGTAAAACAACAAAACTAACAACAGAAACAGCACTTATCACAATACGCCTTTGCACTAACGATTTATTAGCACGACGTAAAGCCTGAGAAAAAATGTGCGAAACAATATGCGGATTATCTTCCTGCGAAGGAGAAATCTTTAACACACTGCTATTAACATGCTGAGAAGGCACATCAGCCTCCATATTAACAGGCTCTGCATCTGGTATATCTGATACACAAAGCTCAACAAATACCTTGTTATCCTTTGAACGTGTAACAAAATCTTGCTTTCTTTTTATGTTTACCTCTGACAATTCATTATTCTTTGGTAATATAGTTTTTTTTGTATATTTCTTATCTTCATTTATATTTGTGGGATTCCACCCAATAACTGAAGAAAGCCGTTTCTTTTCAACTGCTAAATATTCTCCTTCAACAGTTGCAATAGAACTTTGAAGAATCTTTCTTTGTTCATCCGCTATTGCTTGTGGTATTTTTGCTGTTACAAATTGATGTTCTAGTGTTTCGGTAGCCCGCTTATAAATCCGCTTACGCACTTGTGGTGTAATATTATTTTGTGCATTAATTGTCTTTTTTAAGATTCCAACGAAATCTACCATTTCCTCTATAATCTCTCTTAAACTGAGAAAAAATCAATAGTAAAGCCAAAAAACCTTATTTTAGCCTTCTAAATTGGTTGCCATTTAATATTGGTACAACTATTGCAATAATGTAAAATGAATATGAAAAATAAACAATGCTATTTTGCACCTTTCTTTTACGTGCTCTTAAAAACTTTTTTTGTAAAAAGATACAAAAACGAACAGAGAACATATATAGAAATCTAAAAACAATAATCAATTAACAAAGGGATCCGTAATAAGAATAGTATCTTCACGCTCTGGACTTGTGGATAATAAAGCCACTTTTGTATTAATCAGTTCTTCAATATAGCGTATATATTTAATAGCCTGCACTGGTAAATCTTCCCACCTCAATGCATGTGCTGTTTCTTCCTTCCAACCTTCTAATGTTGCATAAATAGGCTTCACCCGATCCTGAGCTCCCATGGAAGAAGGTAAATAATCAATCCTTTTACCATCAAGCTCATAACCAATACAAATTTTTATTTCATCCAAACCATCTAAAACATCAAGTTTTGTCAATGCTATACCTTGAACACCGCAAATTGTTACCATCTGACGTACTAAGACAGCATCAAACCAACCACATCGACGCTTTCGACCCGTTACAACACCAAATTCATGTCCACGCACTCCCAGAAATTCACCAATATCATTTATCTGCTCTGTCGGGAACGGCCCTTCTCCAACGCGTGTAGTATAAGCTTTTGCAATACCCAAAACATAATGGATTGCATCAGGTCCCATCCCCGAACCTGTACATGCTTGCCCAGCAACTGTATTAGATGACGTTACATAAGGATAAGTTCCAAAATCATTATCTAATAAAGCACCTTGCGCACCTTCAAAAAGAATGTGTTTCCCTCCTCGATAACCTTCATCTAAAAGACGCCACGTACAATCCATAAAGGGCAAAATTTTATCCGCAACTTGCATCAATTCATCATAAAGTGCTCGAGAATCAATCTCTGCAACACCCATCCCACGACGCAAAGCATTATGATGCCTCAAAAGCCGCTCAATCTTAGCCATAAGTGTATCTTTTTCTGCTAAATCCATCACTCGGATAGCACGACGTCCCACCTTATCTTCATAAGCCGGTCCAATACCGCGCTTTGTTGTACCAATCTTTAAACCAGATAAACCGCTTTCTCGAATTGCATCAAGATCACGATGCAAAGAAAGAATCAAAGGAGCATTTTCAGCAATACGCAAAATTTCTGGTGTGATTTTTACACCCTGATTACATAGTTTTTTTACTTCTGCAACAAAATGATGAGGGTCAACAACAACACCATTACCAATAATTGATAACTTGCCACGCACTAAACCAGACGGTAAAAGTGATAATTTATAACTGACTCCATCAACAACCAATGTATGGCCAGCATTATGCCCCCCCTGATATCTCACCACGATATCTGCTCGCTCAGACAACCAATCTACAATTTTACCTTTGCCTTCATCACCCCATTGTGTACCGACAACAACTACATTGGCCATAACTTTCTCCGTCGTGTTTGGTCAAAAAAACCAGCATTCAAAAACAAACTCTTCTTTATAACGAAACCTTAGAGCAAGTGCGACTCCTCATTTCAGATTTTTCTCAATCTTCAAGTGATTAAATTTTCAAATTTATGATAATAAAGATAAGCAAATACCCAAATATTTTAAATCTGTCATTTTCGCTACAAAAAGTAAAAACATTAGAGATTTTAATTTGTGCGTATCCAACACCTGACAAAGCATTCATTCCCCGTCTTAATCTTTTACAATTCATGTAATATTTAGAGGCTGTTTGTCTGATACAAGAATACGAAAGATCATCATAATCTCTCGTATCCTTTTTTGTTTAAAAACACGTTGTGAAAATCAACAGTAATTATTTAAAGCTGTGCTTTTTCAACTTGGAACGCCCACTCAAGCCATTGTGTTAAAATTTCAAGATCGGAAGCCTCAATTGTTATACCCGCCCAAATTCGAAGCCCAGGAGGAGCATCGCGATACGAACCGATATCATAAGCAACCCCTTCCTCATCAAGACGCTTCACAACCGCTTTTATAAAAGATACTCGCTTTTCCGTATCCAAAGCAGTAATCACTGGATCCACAATATCTAAACAAATAGCGGTGTTAGAACGCACTTCAGGATCTTTTGCCAAATATTCTAACCATGGCGTTTTGCGAACAAAAGCATCAAGTACAGAAAAATTTTTCTCAACCCTTGCTCTTAATGCCGCTGCACCTCCTAGAGATTTTGCCCACTTCAACCCATCAAGAAAATCCTCAACACAAAGCATAGAAGGTGTATTGATGATCTTTCCTTTAAAAATATCTTCGTTCAATTTTCCATTTTTTGTCATATAGAAAAGTTGGGGCATAGGCCAAGCTGGAACATGATTCTCAAGCCTCTCAACAGCACGAGGACTTAAAATCACCATACCATGTGCAGCCTCACCTCCCAAAACTTTCTGCCATGAAAAAGTAACAACATCTAATTTTGAAAAATCAAGATATTGCGCAAAAGCTGCCGATGTTGCATCACAAATGGTCAATCCAGCCCGCTTATGCGGAATGAAATCCGCATTAGGAATACGCACACCAGAAGTTGTCCCATTCCATGTAAAAACAACATCCCGATCAAAGTCAAGTTGTGTTAAATCTGGTATTTCACCATAAGGAGCTTCAAAACGACGCACATCAGAAAGCTTTAATTGCTCGACAACATCTTTATTCCACCCAAACCCAAAACTTTCCCACGCTGCCATATCAATGCCACGCTCACCTAATAGAGACCATAGAGCAGCCTCAACAGCACCGGTATCTGATCCTGGCATAATTCCTATACGATGATCAGAAGGAACCTCAAGAATCTCACGGGTTAAATTAACAACTTCAGCAAGTTTTAATTCTGCTTCTCTAGATCTATGTGAACGCCCAACTAATGCATTTTTAAGAACATCAAGAGTCCAACCAGGCCGTTTGCTACAAGGGCCTGAAGAAAAATTAGTATTATTGGGACGATTACTTGGTTTTTGTAACATTATCATTATTTCTCCCCTTTTAGATGTTTTTCTTTCTTTATAAAGAAAAACAAATTATTATAAAGACTAATCAATAATCTTTTTAGAAAAAAGTCAAAAATGTTGTCTCTTATTTCGTATGCTTAAAATTTAGGGAAACTTTATAAAAAAATCTTTCTTAATCATTCTTCTCGATTGATTCTCTTAACTTTTTTTCGTATCACCACCACGATAAGACAGCATTCTAATAACAATACACTAAAGTGTCCAATATACCTATCAAATTTATTTTATGATAAAGATTCATTGATAACGCTCTAGAATAGGGAGATAAACTTATCAAAAAATCAATTATTTTTCTTTTGATGACTGGACAGAGAAAATTTTAATGTTATAACCGCAAACGCTTTATATTTTTTATGAAGCATGCCCAGATAGCTCAGTTGGTAGAGCAGCGGACTGAAAATCCGCGTGTCCGTGGTTCGAATCCGCGTCTGGGCACCACTTTTTGTGTTTAAAATATTGAAATATACAGTTTTTTTCTTTAAATAACCATTTTTAGACCACCTTCTACAGTTTATATAATTTTATCTAATTTGCTCCTTATTTTTCTTTGGAGTGAAGGCTAAGATCTTTTTCTTTCTCCACCTCACTGCTCTCCCTAGCTTATATGGCTCCGGAAACAAACCCTGAAGCACCCAATTGCGAATCGTTGTTGTGGATACACTAAAAAGCTGTGCACACTCACGTGTCGTTACATATCTATCTCCATCATCAAATATCATCTCATTACCTTTCTCTTTTTTATGTTACTTAATCCCCTCCTCGTCCTATAGGACGAGGAGATGAAATCAATTGTTTAAAACTAAGCCGCTTTCGTGACGGGCTTCTGCAAACTCGGATCATAAGCTCGCAACAAAGAATCCATTCTATGGGGCAGCTCTGAATCTCCAAAATCCGTTAAAACTGCTAGAATCTTTGTAATATTTGGAATTTCATCTTGAAGTTTTAAAATCAAAGCTTTTTCTACTATGCTCATGATGTCAACCAAGTCACTACAGTCTTTGTCATCTACGTATTCACAATTGATAAACTGAGACAACGCTATCCACAAATCACATAAAAAGTCGATACTGGTATTCATTGCACACCCCCAAAGATTTGTTCTCTCAAACAAGCCAATCCTCTGGATGTGATTTTTGTTGAAGGGAGTACCTTTTCTGTACCATCTGGTCTTTGGATAGTGATAGCAGGACAGTCCATGAAACCTTTTTTGATTTTATCCTGATAAGGTAACAGAGGCGCCCCTGGAGCCCGTCGATACACCCAATCATGTTTACGCAAGTAATTGGTTAAGTCCTTTGGGCGCACCTCCAACATCTTCGCTGCTTCGATAAGACCGAATAAACCATCAGAGCGTTTTAAACCTTCCAAAGCTTCTGCTTTAGGCTTGAGTGTACTCACCTCATTTCTTAAGTCTTCTAATTGATTGATACTCTCTAAAAGGAGCTGTTTAATCGTAAGAGGATTTTCCAAAGCATTGGCAAGATTTATTTGTGGTGTTGCTACTTGTCTTTCCAATTCTTGCCAGCGGTCAATAATCTTTGCTCGTAAAGCAGTGCTATAACCCGAAACAAGAATTAAACACTCACGTTTGGGAAGATTGTAGCAAGGAAGAGTACGACCTATTGAATCTCTGTAGAATCCTGCAAATTCACTCAGCTCAATTTTGAGCTCAGTGAGTATTTGCCGAATATCCCGCATAACATTCCGATGTTCTTTACCACATAATTCTGCAATTTCACGACTCGACATAGTCTGAGTGGTAGCACTATTAGCAGTGCTTTCTTTAATTTCTATAAGTGTGTTCACTGTGAACTCCTTGGTAATAGAGGTTTTCTATTGACACTCTAAAAGAGTGCCGGGTGCTAGAAAACACGGTACCAAGTCCGTCGTCACACCTTTCCCGTGAGGGTATTGTATAGTGTAACTACACCCGACAAGACCATTATATGCTACAGCATATAATGAGTCAAAATCTTTAATGTTCAGAAGACTGATTATTTCGGCAACCAATCCGCTTGGTATTTTAAGGTGTTTTCTAGGCACCTGATTCGGCAATAGACATACTGATAGTATTTTGTCAAATAAAAAATTAAAAAATCGGCGCTTATAAACTATATCGATTTTATCAGTAAATTCGTATTTCTTTTCCATAATTGTTGCTTTTAATGCATGCTTTGTCTTTTAAGCTCTTGAGACAGCACACCAATTCCTTTTGCTGTGATTTTTGCGCAAGGAATGACTTTTTCTATTCCACTTGCGGTTTGAAGTGTGATAGTTGGACAATCCATAAGTTTCTTTTGGATTTTGTCTTGATAAGGAAGCAAATTTCCACCTGCTGCTCGTCTGTAAACCCAACCTTTTTGCTGTAAGAAGAGAATGAACTGTTTTGGTTGCATCTCGAGTATTTTAGCGGCTTCTGTAAGACCGAAGAGTCCATCATGGCGCTGTAAGCTTTCAAGAGCCATTGCCTTTGGTTTTAAATTTGCAATAATGTTATCTTTTTGTTCATTTTCATTTTTGAGATACGTTAAAACACCAAGCATAACTTGAGGACTTGAGTAGTCGATTTGTGGTATTGCTGCTTGCTTTTCTAATTCTTGCCAACGGTCTATAATCCTAGCACGTAATGTCATGCTGTAACCAGAAACTAAAATGAGGCATTCGCGTTTAGGGAGGTTGTAACAGTTTTGGGGCTTACCCTGTTTATCTAAATAGGTGGATCCAAATTTGGATTGACCCCCTTCAGGATATAATTCTCCTAACATTTGTCGAATATCACGCATAATATGCGCATGTTGCTTACCGCATAACTCTGCAATTTCACGACTAGACATCGTTTGAACTGTTGTATTTTGAAAATTTCTTTCAGATGTTGTGATAAAATTATGCATGCTTCACTCCATTCGTTGTGACAACATTGTCATTGTGCTTGATTTGCTGTCTTAGATGTCTTAAGAAATCTTCTAATGTTTCAGGATTTGAATAATCGATTTTTGAATTTACTTTTTTTTCGCATTTCAGAAAATATTCACGCACTTGTTTACCTTTGAGACCAGGTTCACAAATGGCAATGTGTTTTGCTGTGTCTAAAGTGAGAGCATAATCTTTAAAAGGATTTCCACGTGAGGAGTTTGATAATTCTTTAGTAGAAAGTACAAAGTCGACATCTTCTCTAAAGCTAAGTTCTTTAATACAGTTTGTTATCCACTTTCTAAACTCGGTTTTTACCTCTAAAAAGGTATATAAATCACGAGCGCTAATAGTTTGAACCTTTTGATGCTGGATAATATTGTATTGAGTAGCAAGAAGCTTTTCCATTACGAACCTCATGTTGATGGGATTGATGAATGAAAGGGGGCGCTTTTAAATGCGCCCTTCAGAATTTAAAGCACATCACAAGGACGCAAACGGTGTTGTTGTTCGTAAGTACCGTAAATCTCATCATTATATTTTTCGTCTGCGATCTCGTCTAAAAGTTCTTGGTAAACATCACTTTCGCGTACAAAGTCATGAACCTCACTATCCTCATGGAGATGTTCGATATTTTCTTTTACATATGCTTCTGCAATCTCTTCAGAGATATCTTCACAATTATTCTCAGAAGGATTGATGCGAAAGATTTGGATTGCATCATCTACCTCATCAACAATGCTTAGAATTTGGCTTGCATCAAGTGGTCCAGACTCTGCAATGTGTTGATCTTTATCGTAGGCAACTAATAAAGTTTCATTGGAATTTATAAGAATTGGCTTATCCATAATTTTTCCTCCCTAACGCCTCTTGGCGATTGTTTGTGCGTGGTTTATATAATTACTTATATAACTATAATTATAAAATAGCAAGCAAAAAATTATAAAAAGTTATATTTTTATAAAAAATATTATAATATCTTGCTGAATAAGAGGGGAGGATAATTAGCGATAAGTCCGAATCATCTTGCTGTAAGAACTTATTGGCAAAATAGCAAATATCTCTCCAACCCACACAATTTTAACATTCTTAATAGGTAAGGCATTCCAAGAAAGCAGATCTATTTCACCATTCATTCCCCTGCTAATCTGCTTTATATATCTTTTATTATCATGTGTTAAAATAACGGCTTCTTTGCCAAAAAAGGATTCTATTGTTTTAATTTGGCGCCGTCTTACGATAACCATATCTCCATCTTTATAGGCTGGAATCATAGAATCTCCTTTAACTTCAAAAGCAACCATATCATCAGGTAAAGCAAAAGGAATTTCTACTTGTTCAAGACCATCTTCAGGGATTTGTTCAAAACTTGGATCTATCTGTGTTCCTGTTCCAATATACCCCATAAGAGGAACAAAAGTTGTGAAGTGATTATCCCCTTTTAGTTCTTTATATAATTCTAAAATGGCATCTCGATTAGAGCCGCGTGGATCAGAATCTTTTAACCACTTAGACACTGAAGCTTGTGTTACGTTTAGCCGTTTGGCTACATCTTCTTGCGTTAAGTTAAACTCGGTCAAAATCTTTTTTAATGTGCTTATGATATTAGATTTATTACTCATACTTCTGCTTACCTTATTTTTTTATCGTTGATAAAGATAATTTTCATTGACTTTATATAACTATAATTATATGAATAAAATAAGACAAAGCTGTAATTGGAGCTTGTAAATGGATCAACGAGAAGATTTTAAGAATTTGACTAAGTCAATACGGGGCAAATTTAATTGGACACAATCAGAAATGGCGAAAATGCTTGGTGTAACTCAAGCAGCTGTTTGCAAGTGGGAAAAAAGAGGATCTATCTCCGTAATAAATTATCTCAAGCTGCAAAAGTTGAAGGATAGTTCTAGCCCTATGCCTGCTTTTACTACTTCTCCCACAGAAAAGAATGAACATCAACAGCATCATTCACATTCTTAAAGAAGAAAGATCAGAGATGATAGATGTCCTACAGATCACTATAAGCAAAGTCCAGTTGATTGATCTTGTTAATAAGATTGGACAGAAAACCATATATTATGGTCTCCGTTCGCCTCAAGATACATGTTTTGAAATAAGGATAGATCCCTCATCAACAGGTTTTCTTGTCTATATGCTGCATAGTATCTTTGCGCGTGATGATAGAAAATATTTTCCGTTATTTCCGTACGATGATTTTAATCAATGGTTTTTATCTGTGTTTACGCAAGCTTTTACAACTTGGTTTGATAATTATTTTTCTCAAGAGTTGTCATCTTTTTATCGCTTAAATGAGCTGATATTGTTTACAGCCTTAGTCAAAAGTAAGCTTGATTTCTTAAGGGATAAACTCATCGAAAAAAGAAAAGAAGAAATTGAATTAATAGATGATGCATGCAGTGTGTGTCTGAATCTGAGTTAATCCAATTTTTTAAAGTCTATGAGGTCGGTTTGTGTCGTTACAGTCATTGTTGTTTCTGGTTTCAATGGGGATGTATGAGTAATGATTAAAGTAACTTGGGCTTTTATATCTTCTTCACGCGCAGCTACAAAAATAAGGATTCCTGTGTACTTATCTTCTGAGGGAGCTATAGAAATATTAACATCGATTTCTTGTCCCGTTCGAAAATCCTTTGCTTTCTCACAGTATCCGGATGATATTGTGTGTGACGTTGGTCTGGCATCAGGATTAACATATGGTGATTGCATTTGCCGCAATCTTATTTCCGGTTTGTATCTAATGCCATATCCAAGAATAAAGCGAGAACCATCTTTTAGCTTTATATTTAAAACGTGGATGACAGTTTGTGCATTGTTTTTTATCTTTAAACAAAGAAGCGTCCACTTGCCTTTTGTTGGCAAGTGGGGTCCAGTTATATATATAGAAGGTGGCGTTCCTAAATCCTCTACTCTTTTGTTATCTAACAAAATTTTAATATGTTCTTCTGACCATTTGGCAAGATCTTTTGTCGATATTGCTTGCTCTTTAAGGACTATCGTCTGTTCTTGGCTTTCTGCAAATTGCTTGCTTATCCATTCTCTATCTTCTTCTCGTTTTTTTGCAGCTGTTTCTAAATCATCTTTGCGGATTTTAGCGGCTTCTTTACGGTCTTTATTTCTTAAAATAAGCGCTACTGAAAGAGATCCGATAAATGACAGGAAACCTGTAAGAAATATCTTTATCCATTCTTGTATCATAACTCCCCCCACTTTTTTAGAATCGTTGGGAGGATACTTTTTCAAAAACATTTTTTCAAGACAAGCAATCACAACACGTTCTGTCATAACACACATATAAATACGTAGAGCCTTAAGGGGGGATTATGATCACTAACGCACAAACCATTTTATATCTTGATCTAGGGACCAAGACAGGCTGGGCAATATGCGGTGCGGATGGTCACATAACAAGCGATACAGAAGATTTTCAATCACGCCGTTTTGAAGGCGGTGGTATGCGTTATTTACGCTTTAAACGGTGGCTTACTGAACTAAAGAGATCTGTTGATGAAATTGACGCGGTATATTTTGAAGAGGTGCGCCGGCATGTGGGTACAGACGCTTCTCATATTTACGGAGGCTTTCTAGCAACCTTAACAGCGTGGTGTGAACATCATCAGATACCATATGAAGGCATTCCTATTGCTACCATTAAGAAAGCAACGACAGGCAAAGGAAATGCTTCAAAAGAAGAAATGATTAAGGCGGTATGTGCAAAAGGACATGTGCCTAAAGATGACAACGAAGCAGATGCTTTAGCAATTTTATATTTAATGAAAGAAGGGGATATACATGTCCAGTAAAATACCATGGACGAGACTGTTTGCCGATAAATGGGCGGTGGTCGTCGATTATTTACCTTCTGTACTGTAGAAGGTAATATCTATATGAGATTGCGATTTCGCATGCTTCGTACTGGTGAACCTCTTTTTTGTAATATTAAAGTTTTATCTCATTACACTGGTTATTCAGTAAAGAAATTTGAGACAGCATTGAATGTTTTGCTAGAAGAGGGATACATCATTCGTTTAGAAGATGGTCGTTTATGGAATCTCGATGTTGAAGAAGAATTAAAAAATTGCAATGAGAATTTAAATAAACTTTCAGAAAAAGCTATAAAAGCTGCGAATACTAAGAGAAAAAAACATAAAGATGACTCATCAAAAGACCATGATGATGTCATGATGAAACACATTAACATAGACAATAACATATATATAAAAAAACTAAAACTATCGTTTTAGCAAAAAAAGAAATTGGTTCTGAAAGTTTAGAAACAAACGAACAGGTTGACGAGCCAACAGAGGTTGCTGCTGTTGAGACCACATCAGAGCAAATCACAACATCATCAGACAACCAACCTCCCATTCACGAGCAAGAGAACGTTCCCAAAAAAGCAAAACGAGCGCAAGCTAATCGCGGTTGTCGATTGCCTGCGGATTTTGAACCCGATTACGATTTTGCCATTGCAGAGGGCTTGCCTCCAGAGCGCGTGAAAGTCGAAATCGCAAAATTTCGAGATTATTGGCGTTCAAAAGCCGGAGCAAATGCAACCAAAACCGATTGGCAAGCAACATGGCGTAACTGGGTACGAAAGGCTATCGAGGTTTTAGAAAAAACAAAAAACACGAACAACAATGGTGGAAACAATGGAAATTACACTCAAAAGCAAAAAAGCATTGGGGAGCGTATCGCAGACAGTCTCCTTGATATCGGAAATCGAGGGTATTTTGAAACACATTCATGCGATGATACCTCCGAGCGGTCCGTTTGTTTTGAAGGATGGCAGCCAATTAACGAAACAGCAGGAATCGATTGCTTTAGAAGCTGGTGATCAATTGCAAGAGCTCTTCGCCGTGAAAGCAGGTAAAGAGGATATAGCAAAAGCTATTCGCATGCTGTCGTGTGGTTTGAAAATAGCACAACAATCAGACCATGAGGGAATGGCGTTGACCTATGGAATGGTTTTGGAAAATGTCTCTGCATGGTCACTGATGACAGTGGTCAAACGGATTTTATGTGATGAAATAAATTGTTTATCCGATACGTTTTTTCCGAGCACACGAGAACTTGTCAGGTTGTGTCGTGATTTAGAAAACGATCTTTTGAGAAAAGCCAATTTTGTACGCAATGCTGTTTTGAGATTCCGTGAAAAGGAGTTGAAAGAACAAGCAGGGAAAGAGCATTCAACGCCTATAACGCTTGTTCACAAGCAAGAGCTTGAAGAAACTTTAAATGGCATTGGTGGGATAATGAAACGCTTTGGTTCACAGCAAACTAGTGAAAAGTGCTGATCATTTTACGATTAGACGTGCATTTAAATCGACAAAAAGGTACCGTACAAAGCGATTTAAAGATTTTACGATGGAAAAAACCATATCTGTAATATAAAACGCTCTGTACGGTCAAATTTTAGGTAAATAGACCAATTGGTAAAATTATGGACTAAAAA